>NZ_JAMXRY010000002.1:0-186579 GCF_024124525.1 Halomonas sp. OfavH-34-E
GGTATGCCCGAGCGGGCAATGTCGCTCGAAGCAGGGCGAGCAGGACAAAGCCAGATAGTGAATCCGGGCGTTGTCGGTCAGCGGCGGCGTATAGGCCGGCGACGAGGAGCCATAGATCGCCTGGATACGCGTCCCTACCGCGGCGGCCACATGCATCAACCCGGAGTCATTGGTCACCACCTGACGACAGTCGCCAAGCAGGTCGACGGCATCCTCCAGGCGGGTCGCGCCACACAGGTTGTGGGCATGCTCGAGACCGGTCACGATCTCCTCGCCCGCCGCGTGATCCTTGGGCCCACCCAGCACCCTTACCTCGAACCCTTGAGCAATCAGCTCCCCGGCCAGGCGATGGAAGTAGGCCAGCGGCCACTGCTTGGCGGGGCCATATTCCGCCCCTGGCATCAGGCCAATGGCAGGACGCACGCCGAGTCGATGTTCATCATGCAACCGCGCCAGGTTGATCGCATCCTGACGCAGCCGTGGCTGGGGAATCTCGAAGTCGCCGGCAGCGGCAGCGTCCGCCGGCAGCCCCAGCGAGACGAAGCGCTTGACGGTCTGGTCGAGCACGTCGCGCTGCAGCTCACGGCGCTCGCTCAACAGGCCAAAACGGTGCTCCCCGGTGAAGCCGGTTCGCCTGGGTATCCGCGCCAGAAAAGGCACCAGTGCCGACTTCCAGGAACGCGGCAGCACGATGGCATGATCGAAGCGTCCCTTGAGCGACCTGGCCAGCCGTCGTCGGGCGGAAAAGCCGAAGACGCCGTGTCCGACGCCCAGCTCGACGACCTCGTCGACCTCATCCATGCGCTCGAGGATCGGCCTCGACCAGGCAGGCGCCACCACCGCCAGGGCGGCGGCACCCTGCTGCTTCAGCGCCTTGAACAACCCCTGGGCCATGACCATGTCACCGACCCAGCTGGGACCGACCACCAGCAGCCGCTGGCCCGCCAGCCGCGGCTGCGCCATGACCGGCGCAGCTTCAGCCATTCAACCACTCCAGGTAGCGGGTCACGCCCTCGGCCACGGTGTGGAATTCCTTGTCGTAGCCGGCCTCGCGCAGCCGCGAGATATCGGCACGGGTGTAGCTCTGGTAGCGCCCCTTGAGCTCTTCCGGGAAGTCGATGTAGTCGATGCGGCCCTTGCCGTAGAAGTCGATGACCGTCTCGCCGATGGTCTTGAACGGCTCGGCGCGGCCGGTACCGAGGTTGTAGATTCCCGACACCTCGGGGTTGTCCAGAAACCACAGATTGACGTCGACCACGTCGCCGACATAGACAAAGTCACGGCTCTGCATGCCCGCGTCGTAGCCGTCCCAGGCGCCGAACAGGCGCAGGTTCTCGCCGGCGCTGATCTGGGTGTGGTGATGGAAGGCCACGCTGGACATCTTGCCCTTGTGCTGCTCGCGGGGACCGTAGACGTTGAAGTAGCGAAAGCCCACCACCTGGGTCTTGAGTTCGGCCTGGCGCGAGCGCACGTACTGGTCGAACAGCAGCTTGGAGTAGCCGTAGACGTTGAGCGGCTTCTCGTGCTCGGGGGACTCCACGAACACCTCGCTGCCGCCGTAGGTGGCCGCCGACGAGGCGTAGAGGAAGGGAATGCCCTCCTGCTCGCAGAAGTGCAAAAGCTCCTTGGAGTAGGTGAAGTTATTCTCCAGCATGAAGCGTCCATCCCACTCGGTGGTGTCCGAGCAGGCACCTTCGTGGAAGATCGCCTCGATGGGCGGAAGCTGGTTCAGCTCGCCGCGCATGTGGGCCTTCACCCGGGACAGGAACTCGTCCTTGTCCATGTAGTCCCCGAGGGTCAGGTCCGCCAGGTTGACGAACTTGGTGCCGTCCCGCAGGTCATCCACCACCAGGATGTCGGTGCGCCCCCGGTCATTGAGGGCCTTGACCAGATTTGAACCGATGAAGCCGGCTCCGCCTGTCACTACGATCATGGGAAAACCTCTGTTGGCGCTGTGCCTATAACCGAATTGCCTGTGATTGTATACTTGACGGCTCGTGAATTCATGGCCAACGGTGCTTCCCAATGACACAGTCGACGCCAGACGTGGCAACCTTCCAGGGCCTGATCCTCGCCCTGCAACAGTACTGGGCCGAACAGGGCTGCGTGATCATGCAGCCGCTGGACATGGAAGTCGGTGCGGGCACCTTTCACCCGGCCACCTTCCTGCGCTCCATCGGACCCGAAACCTGGAACTCGGCGTACGTTCAGCCGTCTCGCCGTCCCACCGATGGCCGCTACGGCGAAAACCCCAATCGCCTGCAGCACTACTACCAGTTCCAGGTGGTCATGAAGCCCTCCCCTGCCAACCTCCAGGAACTGTATCTGGGGTCGCTTGAGCGTCTCGGCATCGACCCTCTGGTCCACGACATCCGCTTCGTCGAGGACAACTGGGAGTCACCGACCCTGGGTGCCTGGGGACTCGGCTGGGAGGTCTGGCTCAACGGCATGGAGGTGACCCAGTTCACCTACTTCCAGCAGGCCGGCGGCATCGAGTGCTTCCCGGTCACCGGTGAGCTGACCTACGGCCTCGAGCGCATCGCCATGTACCTTCAGGACGTGGACAGCGTCTACGACCTGGTATGGACCATCGCGCCCGACGGCTCCCGCGTTACCTACGGTGACGTCTACCTGCAGAACGAGCGCGAGCAGTCCACCTACAACTTCGAGCATGCCGACGTGGACGCCCTGTTCGGCAACTTCGACCACCAGGAAAGCGAGTGCCAGAAGCTGCTCGCCGCCAACCTGCCACTGCCGGCCTACGAGCAGGTACTCAAGGCCTCCCACACCTTCAATATGCTCGACGCCCGCCACGCCATCTCGGTCACCGAACGCCAGCGCTATATCCTGCGCGTGCGCACCATGGCCCGCGACGTGGCCCACGCCTACTACGCCTCACGCAAGGCGGCCGGTTTCCCGCTGGCCCCGGAAGCGCTGCGACGTGAACTTCTCGACGACGAACCCCTTGCCGCACAGGGAGACGCATAAGCATGGCCGCCCACACCCTCTTGCTTGAACTCGGCGTGGAAGAACTTCCGCCGGGAGCCATCGACACTCTCTCCGACGCCTTCGCCGAGGGCGTGCGTCGCGGCCTCGCCGATGCCGGCGTCGACTTCCAGGGCGTCACCGCCTTCGCCTCCCCCCGCCGGCTGGCGGTGCGGGTCGAGGAACTGGCCGACAAGCAGCCCGACCGCGACGTCGAAAAGCGCGGTCCTGCCCTGGCGGCAGCCTTCAAGGATGGCGAGCCAACCAAGGCAGCCCAGGGTTTTGCTCGCTCCTGCGGCGTCAGCGTCGACGACCTGATCCATCTGGAGACCGACAAGGGCACCTGGCTCGGCTACCGCGAGCAGCAACAGGGCGAGGCTACCGTCGCCCTGCTGCCCGCCATCATCGACAAGGCTGTGGCGGCCCTGCCGGTGCCCAAGAACATGCGCTGGGGCGCTTCCCGCATCGAGTTCTCCCGCCCTGTTCACTGGCTGGTAGCGCTCTACGGTGACCAGATCGTACCCGCCACGGTGCTGGGCCTTGAGGCCGGCCGCGTGACCCGCGGACACCGCTTCCACGCCCCCGAGGCCATCGCCCTGAAACATGCCGACGACTACCTCGGTGCCCTGGAGGATGCCTGGGTGCTGGCCGATCGCAGCAAGCGTCGCGAGCGCATTCGCGAACAGGTACTGGCCGAGGCAGAACTGCTCGAAGCCACCGCCGTCATCGACGAGGACCTGCTGGAAGAAGTCAGCGGTCTGGTCGAGTGGCCGGTGGCGCTGACCGGCAGCTTCGACGAGCGCTTCCTCGAGGTGCCGGCGGAATGCCTGATCTCGTCGATGAAGGCCAACCAGAAGTACTTCCACCTTCTGGATGCGGACGGCAAGCTCAAGCCCGCCTTCATTACCGTGTCCAATATCGACAGCCGCGAGCCGGACAAGGTCATCGCCGGCAACGAGAAGGTGATTCGCCCTCGTCTGGCCGATGCCGCCTTCTTCTACGAGACCGACCGCAAGCGCCCGCTCGCCGAGCGCATCGAGGGCCTCTCGAGCGTGGTGTTCCAGAAGCAGCTCGGGACCCTCGCCGACAAGGCCAGACGCAGTGCCAACGTGGCCGCGCACATCGCCAGCCGGACCGGCGGTGACGAGTCCCGCGCTCGCCGTGCTGCGGCCCTGGCCAAGTGTGATCTGGTCACCGAAATGGTGCTCGAGTTCCCGGAGCTTCAGGGCATCATGGGGCGCTACTACGCTGAGCACGATGGCGAAGACGCCGAGGTCGCACGCGCGCTGGAAGAGCAGTACCTGCCGCGGTTTGCCAGCGACGCCATCCCCCAGACCCTGACCGGACAGGCCCTGGCCATCGCCGATCGCCTGGATACCATTACCGGGATCTTCGGCATCGGCCAGCGCCCCAGCGGTACCAAGGACCCCTTCGCCCTGCGCCGTGCTTCCATCGGCGTGCTCAATATCCTGGTCAAGGGTGAGCTGGATCTGGACCTGCGCGAGCTGCTCGAGCTGGCCGTGGCCCAGCATGAGGCGCTGCCCAAGGCAGACGGCCTGGTCGATGACGTCCTTGGCTACATGCTCGATCGCTTCCGTGCCTGGGCCCAGGACGAAGGGATCGGTGCCGAGGTTTACCTGGCGGTGCGTGCACGCCCGGTGACCCGCCCGCTGGACTTCGCCCGTCGCCTGCGCGCCGTGGCGCAATTCGCCACGCGTGATGAAGCCGCCGCCCTGGCCGCCGCCAACAAGCGAGTCGGCAACATCCTGTCCAAGCAGGATCACGATGGACGCACCGAGGTCGACGAGAGCCTGCTCTCCGAGGACGCCGAGAAGGCCCTCAAGAACGCCGTGGCAGCTTGCCAGGAGCAGGTCGCTCCGCTGTTCCAGCAAGCCCGCTACAGCGACGCCCTGGACGTGCTGGCAAGCCTTCGGGCACCGGTGGATGCCTTCTTTGACCAGGTGATGGTCATGGCCGAAGACGAAGCCGTTCGTGCCAATCGTCTGGCCCTGCTGGCAAGCCTCCAGGCGCTGTTCCTCGAAGTAGCGGATATCGCCGAACTGCAGCAGTAATCCTGCCCCAGGTGGTAACGAGGCCGGCCCCGCAAGGGGCCGGCCTTTTTTATATCGACAGGTTGAGCCCGCCTGGCCCACGGCCCCAAAGCTCCTGAGCCCTTCATAGGGGATACCACGGCCGCTACGAACGCAGGAGTGAGCCAATGGGATGTCGCCTGGAGAGTCAAACCTGGCGATGTAGAGAGTGGCACTCGCCACCTACGTTTCACGTGGAACATTGCCCAGATAGTAAGCGCCGGCGGCGACAATGTTTCACGTGGAACATACAGGAGTACAAGCAAGGGCAGGCTCTCGTGTTTCACGTGAAACCCGCCCCGCTTGATGTACTCCCAGTACGACGCCTGGAGCTTGTACCCCGGCACCCGGCCTGAGCCTCACGCCCGCTGCTTTTCTTGGCGCCCCGCCTCCGTCGCTTTACTCAGCGCCCCGACTCTGCCGCTTTACTCAGCGCCCCGCCTCCACCGCCTTGCTCTGAGCCCCGCCTCCGCCGCTTTACTCAGCGATACGTTCCGCCAGCCGCTGATCCATAATCACCAGCGTCTTGCCCAGTTCGAGATCATTGTCCTGCGAGTCAGTTGCCGACAGGCCCACGCTCGGGTGACGCTCGCCGACGGTGCCCGAACGCAAGCCACTGCCAACGGCGCCGTTGGCGAGCCACTCAGGCAAGTCGTCTGCGCTCAGGCGACGCCCGATAGCGGGCCTGAGTCCGTGGCGATCCATATAACGGAGCATGGCCTCCAGGTCGTCACGGCTGCCGACGCTGATCCCTTCCATATGCAGCAACTTGCGAATCGCCGGTCCCACCAGATCACCCTCGACACGACCACTCTCGAGAAAGCCCACCAGGGCGATACGCCCATTGGTAGCCATTGACGGCAGAATGGCATCGACCAGAAACTGCCCGCCCACCACATCGATGGCACGCCCTACGCCCACAGACTCGGTGATGGCCATCACCTGGGAGGCCACGTCGGCCGCCCCGCCCTCCCGACCGATCACCGCGACCGCCCCTAAATCCCTGAGTCGTGATGCCAGAGCGGGTCGCGACGTCACCACAATAGGCCGAGCACCGGCCGCAGCCGCCATCTGCAGGGCCTGCAGCGACACGTTGCCGGTTCCCGCCAACAGCAGGTAACGGCCCTTCAGCTCATCCAGGTCGCCAAGCGACTTCCAGGCCGTGACGCCGGAGATCGCCAATGCAGCGGCTTCATCGAGCCGCCAGCCAGATGGCACGGCAACCAGCGCACGACGCGGAACGATGACCTCCTCCGACAACCAGCCATCACCAGGACCGCCCAGCTTTGAGGCGTGATAGGACTCCTTGAAAGCTCCAGAAATCCAATCGATGGTGTAGTGGCCCAGCACCGGTTGTCCCACCTCGAGATCAACGACATCCCTTCCCGTTTCCAGCACCACCCCAGAGCCTTCAGACAGCGGCACGAAGGGGCGTGGCATCTGCGGCAGATAGCTGCCGTCCTGCAGCGCCCTGTCGCGGTAGTTCAGCCCCACCGCAGCGACCCTGACACGCACTTCTTCGCTGGCCAGGTCACGACGTGCTACCTGGTATTCATGGATTCCTTCAGGCCCCACCCTGTCAGAGCGGAATTGACGAAAGTGACGTAGCGATACCAATGGGCGTAGACGAGCTTCCAGTAACATGGGAACAACCTCCTCGTTGGTCTTCCCCTATCCTGGCCCGTCCGAGACCAGCGCAGTAGCGAAGCTCACGGAGTACTGTCTTGCGCTAGACTCAACAATGAAGCCCCGAGTCAGAGCCGTCTCTCGCCGCACCGGCGCCCATCGACCCTGGCCCCATAGCGACTCGTGCAATGACCAACCCCTGCCTCTGGACGAGAGTGCACCATGCCATCCCATCACGACACACTGGTCGCTGGACTGCTTGCCCTGGTTGAAGTGGCAAGATATGGCTCACTGCGCGCGGCCGGCGAACAGCTCAACCTCACCAGCGGCGCGGTCAGCCGTCGCCTCGATGCGCTGGAGTCTCGGCTCGGGACGAAGCTGTTGCACCGGACCACCCGTGAGGTTTCCCTGACCCTTGCGGGCCGCACCTACCTGGAACGCGCCGTCCCTGCTCTACGGTTACTCGACAGGGCGGCGGATACCTTGCAGAACATCAGTGACCGACCGCGAGGACTGATCCGCCTATCACTACCGGTCAATTTCGGCCGAATCCATATTGCGCCCTTCCTCCCCGAATTTCTCGATCGTCATCCAGACATTGAAGTTGACGCCGACTTCGACGATCGCTTTGTCGATATCGCCTCGTCCGGGCACGATCTGGCAGTGCGAGTCGGGGTGCTCGAGAACTCTCGCTTGGTCGCCCATCCCTTGGCCGCAGATCAGCGCATGCTGGTGGCGTCGAAGGCCTATCTTCAACGCCAGGGTGTACCGCGTCACCCACTGGACCTGCTGCACCACAAGTGCCTTCACTACACACGGTTCCAGGGTATTCAGCGCTGGCCACTTCGCCGTGGCGACGAGATTCACAACGTGCCGGTCAGCGGAAGCTACAGAGCGAACTATGGGCACGCACTGGTGATCGCGGCAGAGGCAGGTATCGGCATCCTTCATACCTCCCGTTCCATCGTCGGGGCCTCGCTTGAAGCCGGCAGGTTGCTCCCCGTGCTCGAGGACTGGTCGCTGCCAGACATCAGCATCCACGCGCTGCTTCCAGGACGGGTTCCGCCAATGCGGGTACGAGCATTGCTCGATCACCTGAAGGACTCGATACCCACATCACTGGCGACAGCCGTCGCGACAGGTTTGCACACCGACACTACGTCGCCACCCCTTTCGGACTAGGCGCTGTCCGAAAAGTCGACGAGCGAAGGTTAGACAAGGCAAAAATCGGTGAGACAGCGCAGTTTACGGGGTGTAAATGAGCATGTTGATCCGATTTTTAACGCCGTATTACCGAGCGCAGGCACTTTTCAGACAAGCCCTAGGGTGTTGCCAGCGACAGCTAAGGGGGCTGGGGTCGCAGCGATCCGTGGCTTACCGAATACGGAGGAACCTGGGATGGTTGTCGCTGGAATGGGCTTGCGTGACACCCTTGCATGACACCCTTGCATGAGGCCCTTTCATGAGGCCCTTGCTACGCCCTCGACATGGGGGGAATAGCACGAGCTTTCGCTGGCAAAGGGTGAGACAGACAGCAACAGCGGCGGGGTTGGCAAGAACTGCAACGAGAGCCACAGACACGGCCTCGTCAGCACCTGATTGTTTCACGTGAAACATGCCCCTACACTGGGCCGATTGCGTGACAGCAACCACCCTTACCCATCGCATAGACTAGGTAGACCCATGGCCCCACGACTCGTCATTCTCGACCGTGACGGAGTGATCAATCAGGACTCCGACAACTACATCAAGTCGCTCGCCGAGTGGGTCCCCTACCCCAGCGCCATCACCGCCATCGCCCGCTTGTCCCAACAGGGCTGGACCGTCGCTGTTGCCACCAACCAGTCAGGCATCGCGCGCGGCTACTACGATGAGGCGACGCTGGAGTCCATGCACACCAGGATGCTGAGCCTGGTGGAGGCCGAGGGCGGTCGGATCGAGCATATCGCCTACTGCCCTCACATTAGCGAGGACCGCTGTGATTGCCGCAAACCCTTGCCCGGTCTGCTCCGCCAGATACAGGATGCGCTTGCACTCGACAGCCTGGAAGGCGCCTGGATGGTGGGCGACAGCTACCGGGATCTCGAGGCAGGCGCTGCCATGGGCTGCCGCCTTGCATTGGTGCGTACCGGCAAGGGCGAGCGCACACTAGCCAAGCATCCAGAACTTGGCCGGACAGACAGCGAGGCAGAGGTCTATGACGATCTCGCTGGTTTTGTCGATCAACTGCTGCAAGGAAACCTGGATACCTAAACGACCCTGCATCAGGCTCGCCCCCTCGCCACCCCTCGCCACCCCTCGGCGAGCCTCCAAGCCTGGGCGCCGACGTGGTTATCCCTTCATCTATCTGCGACTGCCAAGCCCCATGTTTCACGTGAAACATGGCGGCTCGCATTCTTCGTATATCAACGTCCAAACAACAGGTTAGAGCACGGGAAAGCTCTTGCGACTTACCCGCCCGGGAGGTCGTGGTGCTCAATTGTCGGTCTTTCCGTGATGACTGCGAGTACAATGTATCGAGCCCCCTCCGGACAGGTTCCCGCACGTTCCATATAGTGCGACAACCAGGGCACCCGTCTTAAGCGAGAGACTCATCAGGCCCCAAATAACATGACGTGGATAACAAGACGCGGGTAACAAGATCCAGGCAGCAAGACACAGATGGCAAGACGCGGATCGCAAGATGCAGATAGCCAGACACGGTCCCAGCCTTGGAATTTCAGGTCTGATGCCGTGATGTTTCACGTGAAACGTTGCGGAGGAGCGAGGCCACAGACACAGCTCGATTATGGCTTGCCGTACGCTCTCGTCTGTCCCCCCCTTCCCACCATCCCTCCCCCCCCCCTTCCAACAACACCTCCATTCCTCCCTTTCTGATCCCCTCCTTCCATCCCCTTCTTTGAGATGACGCCAGCAGTATCGATACGCTGCCTTTTCGACCACTTCACATGTCAGCGCGCAAGCCAGATACCTTCCTCCGAGTATCTCCCTGGGGCTCGGGTACTCCCCCCTACTCGGCACGAATGCTGATATCGACCAGACATTTGGTATCAAAGAGGCGTGAGTCCTGGCTTGGGCGGTTGGAACTTATATCGCCAGATGTTTCACGTGAAACGTGCAGGCCGCGCCGCTGTCCTCAAGCGCCTGCCCACCGTGCAACCGCCATGGAAACACCGCGCCGTCGTCTTTACTCTACTGACGTCCAGCGACATCCACTGACTTCCATCGCCGACACACCGCGCCCACTCACCACCCACTTACCCGCGTTCGCCAGCAGAATCGGGCGACCCCAGCGTATGGCGTATTGTCAGATCTGCCTTTGCACATTCGCGATACACCCTCGGCCGGGTAGCAATAGAGGCCTGGTGCACCCTGCTCTCTCATACCGGGCCTTTCAAGAATCCAGCCATCCAACCATCTGGCCGCTGGCAAACTACTGATACTAGAACAGAAAAAACCCCGATCCTGAAGATCGGGGTTTTGTCGCGTGATGTTTCACGTGAAACATCGAGGCCATGGGCCTGGGACTTCCTGCTGCACTAGATGTCCAGATTGGCCACCAGAGCGTTGCGCTCGATAAAGTCACGACGCGGTTCGACTTCATCACCCATCAGGGTGTTGAACATCATGTCGGCGGCGACGGCATCTTCGATGGAAACCCGCAGCATACGACGCGTATTGGGATCCATGGTGGTTTCCCACAACTGCTCCGGGTTCATCTCGCCCAGCCCCTTGTAGCGCTGGATCGACAGACCACGCTGTGCCTCGTTCATAAGCCAGTCCAGCGCCTCATAGAAGGTCTTGACCGGCTTCTTGCGCTCACCACGGGCGATATAGGCGCTCTCTTCCAGCAGCCCGTCCAGTGTCTCGCCGAGGCCAGCGATCGCGCGATAGTCAGCGCTGGTGAAGAAGTCCAGGCCCCAGACGTAGTCGGTGGTCACGCCATGGGCAATCAAGGTGACCGCCGGCAGGAAGAACCCGCGTTCATTGTCTTCCTGCAACGAGAAGGTGTAACGCGGCCCCCCCTCGTAGGCCACCAGATCGTCCATTTCCTTCTGCAGGAACTCGATCCAGTTCTGCATGGTGCCGCGATCACGAAGGCTGTTTTCGCCGTCAAGATGTGCCGCATGGACGATCTTGCGCAGCACCTCGCTGGGATAGACCCGCGACAGACGATCGATGCGCTTCATCACATCACGGTACTGGTTCACCAGAGTCTCAAGCTGAGCCCCGCTGATTCCTGGCGCATCTTCACTGACGCACAACCGCGCTCCGTCCAGGGCGGTGGTGGTCAGGTAGTCGATCATCGCCTGCTCATCCTTGAGGTAGAGCTCCTGCTTGCCACGCTTGATCTTGTACAGCGGCGGCTGGGCGATAAACACATGCCCGCGCTCGATCAACTCCGCCATCTGACGGAAGAAGAACGTCAACAGCAGGGTACGAATATGCGAACCGTCCACGTCCGCATCGGTCATGATGATGATCGAGTGATAGCGCAGCTTGTCCGGATTGAACTCCTCACGGCCAATGCCGCAACCCAGGGCAGTGATGAGCGTCCCGACTTCCGCAGACGACAGCATCTTGTCGAAGCGGGCCTTCTCGACGTTGAGGATCTTGCCCTTGAGCGGCAGGATAGCCTGGGTACGCCGGTCACGCCCCTGCTTGGCACTACCCCCGGCCGAGTCACCCTCGACCAGGTAGAGTTCGGACAGACCGGGGTCCTTTTCCTGACAGTCGGCCAGCTTGCCGGGCAGCCCTGCGATGTCCAGGGCGCCTTTGCGGCGGGTCATATCACGCGCCTTGCGCGCCGCCTCACGGGCCCTGGCAGCGTCCAGCATCTTGTTGACGATGGCCTTGGCTTCGTTGGGCTTCTCTACCAGATACTCCGAGAAAGACCGCCCAAGCTCCTGTTCTACCGCAGTTTTCACCTCGGAAGAGACCAGCTTGTCCTTGGTCTGGGAGGAAAACTTCGGGTCCGGCACCTTGACCGAGATGATCGCGGTCAGGCCCTCACGGGCGTCGTCACCGGAGGTGTTCACCTTGGTCTTCTTCAGCAACCCTTCCGCTTCAATATAATGATTGAGCGTACGAGTCAGTGAAGCGCGGAAACCGGCCAGGTGGGTACCGCCATCCCGCTGAGGGATGTTGTTGGTGTAGCAGAAGATGTTCTCGGCGAAGGTATCGTTCCACTGCATCGCCACCTCGACCGCCACGCCATCTTCCCGCTCCACGTTGAAGTGGAAGACAGGGTTGAGCACGGTCTTGTTGGTGTTGAGGTGGTCGACGAAGGCCTTCAGGCCACCTTCATAGTGAAACAGCTCTTCCTTGCCACTACGCTCGTCCAGCAGGCGGATAGCCACACCAGAATTCAGAAACGACAGCTCACGCAGACGCTTGGCCAGAATATCGTAGTGAAACTCGATATTGGCGAAGGTCTCGGGAGACGGACGGAAGTGCACCCGCGAACCGGTCTGCTCGGTCTGCCCCACCACAGCCAGCGGCGACTCGGGGACACCGTGACGATAGATCTGCTCGTGGACCTTGCCAGCACGCCAGATGGTCAGCTTGAGCTCTTCAGACAGCGCATTGACCACCGAGACACCAACGCCGTGCAGGCCGCCAGATACCTTGTAGGAGTTGTCATCGAACTTACCGCCCGCGTGCAACACCGTCATGATCACTTCGGCCGCCGATACGCCTTCCTCTTCATGAATATCGGTCGGAATGCCACGGCCATTGTCACTGACGGTGATGGACTCATCCGGATGGATGATCACCCTGATCTCGCTACAGTGGCCGGCCAGCGCTTCGTCGATGGAGTTGTCCACCAGCTCGAACACCATGTGATGCAGGCCGGTACCATCATCGGTATCGCCGATGTACATCCCGGGCCGCTTGCGTACGGCATCCAGGCCTTTCAGTACCTTGATGCTCGATGAGTCGTAAGCATGTTCGCTCATTGACCACTCCGTCGTGAAGTCTGTCTGTCTATGGCCTGCAGCTGGCCGAAGCCGTCAGCGTCTTGTTTCACGTGAAACATTGCCATCGGCGTATCGGGTTGCCACAGGTCGGCCAGTACCTCGTGATCCACGCTGGTGATGAAGGCCTGGCAGCGCATCCGCTCCAGCCACTGGCAAAAGATCCTTCGGTGGTTCTGGTCCAGTTCGGCGGGCAGATCGTCGATCAAGTAGAGACAGGTCCTGCCTGTCATCTTCTCGAGTAACCGTCCCTGGGCAAGCTTCAGTGCGCTCACGACGAGTTTCTGTTGTCCTCGTGAAAGCACTTCGACCGCTGGTCGTTTGTCGAGTCGAATCGCCAGATCCGCTCGCTGGGGCCCCTGCTGGGTAAATCCCATCTGACGATCGGTGTCGCGTCCCTGCTCGAGCACCTCGGCCAGATCTCGCTGTCGATCCCAGCCACGGCTATAGCGCAGCGTCAGTGATGGCAGTGAAATCAGCCCTTCCAGCGTTTCCTCGAATACCGGGATGAAGGTATCGATCCATTCCCTGCGCAGGATGTCCATGCGCTCGCCCGAAAGCGCCAGCTCATGCTCCCACACTGACAGGGATTGAGGCTCCATTCTACCATGCCTGAGCAGGGCATTCCGATGTTTCAGGGCGCGACGGAAACGCTGCCAGGCCTGCAGGAAGTCATGTTTCACGTGAAACACTCCCCAATCCAGGAACTCCCTCCTGCCGGCGGGAGATCCCTCCAGCAGGCGGAAGGCGTCGGGGTTGATCAACTGCAGGGGCAGGGTCTCCACCAGACGAGACACCCTGTCGAGTCGCTCACCGCCAATGCGCAGCGTCAATTCGCGCTCCTGACGCAGGCGGCGCAAACCGATCGATACAGGGGGATCACCGGCAAGGCGGCCATGCAGGACAAGGGCGTCAGCATCGTGGTGGAGTACCTGGGATAGCCGACGCGCCCGAAAGGACCGCCCCATGCCCAGCAGGTGGATACCTTCGAGCAGGCTGGTCTTGCCGCTGCCGTTGCTTCCAGTGATCAGGTTGATCCCGGAAGATGGTGAAATATCAAAGGCCTGCAAGTTTCGCAGGCCTTGAAACATCAAGCGGTCTAGCGCCATGGAAAGGCCTTGCTGGCAACGAATACCGTCACAGGCGCATCGGCATCACGACATAGAGGGCATCGCCGCCACCGGGTTCTTCCATCAGCGCGCTGCTGTTGGGATCGCCCAGCGTCATCTGCACGCGATCCTCACCCACGGCGTTGAGCACATCGATCAGATAGCCGACGTTGAAGCCGATCTCCATGGCCGGCCCGCTGTATTCGATGGCGATGTTTTCCTCGGCCTCTTCCTGCTCCGGGTTGTTGGCCATCACCCTCAGGTTGCCCTCTTCCAGATTCAGCCGTACCCCACGGTACTTCTCGTTGGAGAGGATGGCGGTACGCGACAGCACCTGACGCAACTCCGAACGTTCAGCGATGAAGACCTTGTCGCCGCCCTTGGGCACGACCCGCTCGTAGTCCGGGAACTTGCCGTCCACCAGCTTGGAGGTGAAGGTGAAGTCCCCGGTGTGAGCACGGATATGGGTAGAGCCCAGGGTCAGGCTGACAGGCTCTTCGGAATCGTCGAGCAGCCGTACCAGTTCGAGTACACCCTTGCGCGGAACGATCAGCTTCTGGGCCGACTCAATGTTGATCTCCACGGGGCGAGAGCTGACCGCCAGGCGGTGGCCGTCGGTAGCCACGGTGCGGACCAGGTTCGGGGCGAACTCCAGCAGCAGGCCATTCAGATAGTAGCGAACGTCCTGCTGCGCCATGGCGAACGAGGTGGCGTCGATCAGCTGCTTGAGGGTCCCCCGCGGCAACGCCAGTTCGACACTGCTCTGACCATCTTCAATATTCGGAAACTCGGCGACCGGAAGCGTGGACAGGGTAAAGCGTGAACGGCCACTGCGCAGCACGGCCCGCCCGTCCTCGATGGACAGCTCCAGCTCGGACTGGTCTGGCAAGGACTTGCAGATGTCCATCAGCTTGCGCGCGGGCACCGTGATGGCGCCAGGCTCATCCACCTGGCTGGCCACGGTGCGGCCGACCAGTTCGACTTCCAGGTCGGTGCCGGTCAAGGCGACCTCGTCCTGTTCGACCTGGATCAGCACGTTGGAGAGCACCGGTAACGTCTGACGGCGCTCGACCACACCGGCCACCAGCGTCAGCGGGCGCAGCAGCGCTTCGCGGGAGATGGAAAATTTCATGTCGGCTCCACTTCTTGTCCGGGAGAGTGAGACGGTCACGCGGTTGATGACGTAGAGACGTTAACTGGTCAAAAGCCGCAACAGATTCTTGTAGTCTTCACGAATATCGGCGCTTTCTTCCTGCAGCGCCTGCACCTTGCGACAGGCATGTAGCACGGTGGTGTGGTCTCGGCCGCCGAAGGCGTCGCCGATTTCCGGAAGACTGTGATTGGTCAGTTCCTTGGCCAGGGCCATGGCGACCTGTCGCGGGCGCGCCACGGAGCGTGAACGCCGCTTGGACAGCAGGTCCGCCAGCTTGATCTTGTAGTACTCCGCCACGGTACGCTGGATGTTGTCCACGCCTACCTGCTTGTCCTGCAGAGCGAGCAGATCCTTGAGCGATTCGCGGATGAAGTCCTGGGTGATCGACTTGCCCATGAAGTGGGAATCGGCGATGACCTTCTTCAGCGCCCCTTCCAGTTCACGCACGTTGGAGCGAATCTTCTGGGCGATGAAGAAAGCCGCATCATGGGGTAGATCCACCTTGGCCTGGTCGGCCTTCTTCATCAGGATCGCCACCCGAGTCTCGAGCTCAGGCGGCTCTATCGCCACCGTCAGCCCCCAGCCAAAACGGGACTTGAGGCGCTCCTCGACACCGCTGATTTCCTTCGGGTAGCGATCCGAGGTCAGGATCATCTGCTGGCCACCCTCAAGCAAGGCATTGAAGGTGTGGAAGAACTCCTCCTGGGAGCGCTCCTTGCCGGCGAAGAACTGGATGTCATCGATCAACAGCGCGTCGACGCTGCGATAGAAGCGCTTGAAGTCATTGATGGCGTTGAGCTGAAGGGCCTTGACCATATCGGCGACGAAGCGCTCCGAGTGAAGATACACCACCCGAGCGTTCTCGCGACGCCCCGCCAGGGCATTGCCCACCGCATGCATCAGGTGGGTCTTACCGAGGCCGACGCCACCATACAGAAACAGCGGGTTGTAGGCTCCCCCAGGGTTCTCCGACACCTGGCGGGATGCCGCCCTGGCAAGCTGGTTGGACTTGCCCTCGACAAACGTCTCGAAGGTGAAGTTGGGATTCAGGCCACTGGAGTGCTTGAGACTGCCCTCGACCTGAACCTGACGCTCACCACCGGGTGGACGCGTGACCGGCGCCTCACCGCCTTCGTCGCGCAGGCGATCGACCTCGCGCTCATCCCCCACATCGCCGCGGGAGCTGGTGTGCACGGCCGCCGAGCGGGCCGGAGCGGCGGAGACAGGATCGCCGAGTTCGCGAGTCTGGGGTGGGGCCGGCGCAGCACGACGACTACCCACCGTCAGCATCACCTTGGGCGGCTTGGCCGGCGCCAACTCCCGCATCAGTTCACTGATACGCTTGGCGTACTTGTCACTGACCCAATCGCGCACGAAGCGGTTGGGTGCCAGCAGCCTGAGCTGATTGGACTCCCCTTCTTCCGCCTGCAGAGGGCGAATCCAGGTGTTGAACTGCTGCGAGCTCAGTTCATCCTGAAGGGTTTGTAGACACTGTTGCCAGAGAGCGAGCGACACGCGAGCTACCTTGGTTGAAGAACGACCGCACATTGTAGCCTTGTCACCACGAGTTATCCACACGAGAACGGCACCGAAACCTAGCTGTGGAAAACCCTTGTACGCCATTCGGAGTTGTGCTGGAACAACTTGCTGGCGAACTAGCCCCTGTGGACAATCTCATCATTGATCCACCGGAACCACACCGCTCCTCCCCGCGGTCTCAACGTTTTCTCCACACTTTTATATGCAACGCAACATGTTGAAATTTCATACGTGAACACGCTTATCCACAAAAACTATCCCCAGTAGTAATAACAACATCAGTCAAGAACTTCTCTTTATTGTTATGTAGCAGTGGGTCATGTCGCGAGGCCGGTCCCGGGTGGCTAGTTCACCCGCCGGTTCGGCTCGAGCAAGAGTTATCCCCAGCCCTCTCGGCCAGACTGGCAGGGGCGAACACCCTGAAACCTGCTTTCTGGCCCGCGAAAAGATTGCACCCAGGGCTTGAAATCACTAAAATATCCGGTCTTGAGCCGAATACCCCCGGGGGCCCGAGCGGATTCCGGGAGCCTCTGGATGTCTATCCGTTCCAAAAAACCACTGTGGGATTAACGAGTTATGAAGCGCACATTCCAACCGAGCGTTCTCAAGCGCAAGCGCGCGCACGGCTTCCGTGCTCGCATGGCCACCAAAAACGGCCGCGCCGTTCTGGCACGTCGTCGTGCCAAGGGCCGCAAGCGCCTGAGCGCCTAAGCGCAGGTCCTTCGTGGCCTGTCTGACCTTTCCCCGGCAATGCCGCTTGCTGACTGCCGGGGACTACCGCCAGGTGTTCGATGGGGCGGTCTACAAGGTTCACGGCAAGGGCCTGATGGCGTTGGCGATTCCCAATGACTTGGGACACCCTCGCCTGGGCCTGGTCTTCAGCAAGAAGAACGTACGCCGGGCCGTCGATCGCAATCGACTGAAACGACTGGCTCGTGAGTCCGTTCGGCATGCACAGCATCGACTTCCCGCCGTGGATATCGTCTTGCTGGCCAGGCGTGGCGTCAACGAGGTCGACAATGACATCGTGCTGCGCCAGCTGTTCGGCATGTGGCGTCGTCTCGAGCGCGAGGCCGAGAAGTCGACTCGTCCCTCGCGGACATCGACGACACCTCGCCACGCGAGTGACACCCGGGGTGACACTCGGTCACAGCCGAAGCAAAGCCGTAACTAGCAGCAAGAGGCTCTTCAATGCCGAACACACTTCGTCCGAGCATGAACGAGTCCCTCTTCCGGCCCCTTGACGTCACCTCTCGCGACGCGGAACGTTTCCGTACGAATACTGGCCTGCCTCCGGCAGGCTTTCGTGTATCTCATGTAGGCGTCTCGCGTGGCGCCATCGGCATGTTCACTTCCCTTCGGGCAGACCCTTCATGGACGTAAAACGACTACTCCTGCTGATCCCCCTGGCGGTGCTCGCCTACCTGATCATGGTGCAGTGGAACCAGGACTACGGTCAGCCGCCCAGCACCCCGGATGCTCCGGCGATCACCAGCAACGCGACCTCAAACGGTGCCGACGCCTCCACGTCGGAAGGCCTGGCGGCACCCAGCTCGGCCAATGATGTCGGCAGCGAGCTGCCAGGCAGCAGCGAGCCCGCTGCCAACAGTCGAGATCTCATTGCGGTCATCACCGACGTCCTCGACGTGCGTATCGACCCCCAGGGTGGCGACATCGTCTACGCCGCCCTCCCCCAGCATCTGATGAGCCAGGATGGGGATCGGCCCTACGTGCTGCTGTCCAACAACAGCACCCTGAGCTACGTCGCTCGCTCTGGACTGCAGCTTGACGGCAACAGCGGTCGTATCGCCTTCTCGCCCGAGAAGACCGAGTACCGCCTGGCCGACGGCCAGGACAGCCTGCAGGTGGACATGACCGCCACCGTCAATGGCATCGACATCGTCAAGCGTTTCACCTTCAGTCGTGACGACTACGCAGTCGACGTCAGCTACCTGCTTGCCAACGCTGGCGAGGAGCCGGTCAGCGCACGCTTCATCGGCCAACTGGCCCGCGACAACAACCCGGATCCGTCCACTGGCCCCAAGATGGGCATGCGCTCCTTCCTCGGCGCGGCGTACTCCTCACCGGAGAACCGCTACGAGAAGATCGACTTCGAGGACATCCAGGCAGGCAACTTCCAGAACCGCGAGGTCGAGGGCGGCTGGGTCGCGATCATCCAGCACTACTTCACTTCCGCCTGGGTACCGCCGCAGCAGCAGGACAACCTGTTCTACGCCGCCACCGACAGTCAGGACCGCAACGTTGCTGCCTTCGCCGGCCAGGCCCAGACCCTGGCACCGGGAGCCGACGCCACCCTGGGTGCCACCCTCTACATGGGCCCCAAGGTGCAGGAGCGGCTTGAGGCCGTGGCACCGAACCTGGAGCTGACCGTCGACTTCGGCTGGCTGTGGTTCATCGCCAATCCGCTGTTCTGGCTGCTCGATCACATCCACGATCTGATCGGCAACTGGGGCTGGTCCATCGTCATCCTGACCATCATGGTCAAGGCTGCCCTGTGGCCGCTGTCTGCCAAGGCCTACAAGTCCATGGCACGCATGCGCAAGCTTGGCCCGGAAATGCAGCGTCTCAAGGAACGCTTCGGCGACGACCGCCAGAAGATGTCCCAGGAGATGATGAAGTTCTACCAGAAGGAAAAGATCAATCCGCTGGGCGGCTGTCTGCCGATCCTGATACAGATGCCGGTATTCATCGCGCTGTACTGGATGCTGCTGGAGTCCGTGGAACTGCGTCACGCGCCCTTCATGCTGTGGATCCAGGACCTGTCGGTGAAGGACCCCTACTTCGTCCTGCCGATCCTGATGGGCGCCTCCATGTTCGTTCAGCAGATGCTCAACCCGACGCCTCCGGACCCGATGCAGGCGAAGATCATGAAGATGCTGCCGATCGTCTTCACCTTCTTCTTCCTGTGGTTCCCGGCCGGTCTGGTCATCTACTGGGTGTGCAACAACTGCATCTCGATCATTCAGCAGTACGTGATCACCCGCAAGATCGAGGAAGACCCCAGCGTCGGCAAGGGCATGAACACCAAGTAAGTCCTCATGCATGACGCTTCCAGACCCCCGCTTCGGCGGGGGTCTGGCGTTTCAGGGCCCGCACCTCTGGCCACAGCCGTTGGCCACACCAGCCGGACTGGCAAAGCCAGGCGCTGCGCCTGACAATACGCCCGATCATCAAGGAGTCTGACCATGACCACGCCTCTCTACACCCAGGACAGCATCTGCGCCCTCGCCACGCCGCCGGGTCGGGGCGGCGTCGGCATCATACGCGTCTCGGGGCCTGCCTGTGGCGCGATTGCCAGCGCCATGCTGGGCCAGGTACCGGAAGCGCGCCAGGCCTTCTACGGACCGTTCAGGGGCGATAACGGGGTAATCGATGAAGGCATCGCGCTGTTTTTCGAAGGGCCACACTCCTTCACCGGCGAAGACGTGCTGGAACTTCAGGGTCACGGCGGCCCGGTGATCATGGACATGCTGCTCGAGCGCTGTGTGGCGCTGGGGGCACGGCTGGCCCGCCCGGGTGAGTTCTCCGAGCGCGCCTTTCTCAATGACAAGCTCGACCTGGCTCAGGCCGAGGCCATCGCCGACCTGATCGACGCCAGCTCCCGTGGCGCCGCCGAAAATGCCTTGCGATCATTGCAGGGTGAGTTCTCCACCCGCGTGCAGTCGCTGGTCCAGGGCCTGATCGAGCTGCGCATGTACGTCGAGGCGGCCATCGACTTCCCCGAGGAGGAGATCGACTTCCTCGCCGCTGGCCATGTCGCGGCCAAGCTTGGCGCGCTCATGACGGAGCTCGCCGAGGTGCGTCGCAGTGCCGGCCAGGGCGCGCTGATGCGCGAAGGCATGAGCGTGGTCATCGCCGGACGGCCCAATGCCGGCAAGTCGAGCCTGCTCAATGCGCTGACCGAACAGGACACCGCCATCGTCACCGATATCGAGGGCACCACCCGGGACGTGTTGCGAGAACATATCCATCTGGACGGCATGCCGCTGCACATCATCGACACCGCCGGCCTGCGCGATACCCCCGACGCGGTGGAAAAGATCGGCGTGGCCCGCGCCTGGAGCGAAATCGAGAAGGCCGACCGGGTCCTGCTGCTGGTGGACGCCACCACCACCGAGGCCACCGACCCCATGGCCATCTGGCCGGAATTCGTCGAGCGCCTGCCGGACGCCTCACGCTTGACCCTGGTGCGCAACAAGGTGGACCAGAGCGGTGAAGCACCGGGACTCGATTTATCCACAACACCTCCTACGCTGCGGCTCTCCGCCAGATCACGTCAGGGTGTGGATAACCTCAAGTCTCACCTCAAGGAGATCATGGGCTTTCAGTCCACCACCGAAGGCCGCTTCTCGGCTCGGCGTCGTCACCTGGACGCCCTTGACCGCGCTCGCGAGGCCCTCGACAACGGCCATGCACAACTCGAAGGCTATGGCGCGGGCGAGCTGCTGGCCGAGGATCTGCGTGATGCCCAGCAGGCGCTGGGGGAGATCACCGGCGAGTTCAGCGCCGACGATCTGCTGGGTGAGATCTTCGGCAGCTTCTGTATCGGCAAGTGAATGCCTGAAAATGCACAAACGCCTTTAAAACAGAGGCTCCTCCGATAGCGAGCACTTACCCACGTTCATGCGCCAGCGATCGCCTCGCCACCCCTTCAGAGATGGCGAAGCCACGCCTGGCGCCGACATGGGGCGCCTGAGGCGTCCGCCATCACTGGTGCCAGGCATCCGCCCCCGGGCCGGCCGCACCGAGGGCTCGTCCAGGGCATCTGTCATACCCGCTACACTGTGGGCAGTGCCCCCTTGCCCACAGGAGTCCCCATGAAAGTCCTTCCCCTGGTTGTCGCAATGGCGCTAGGCAGCGTCTCGCTTTCCGCCCTGGCGGACTGGCAGCTGTCCGGTGACGATTCACGCCTGTGGTTCGGCTCGGTGAAAAACCAGAGCATAGGTGAGACCCACCATCTGGACGGTCTGTCCGGCGGTATCGACGATAGCGGCAAGGTCACCATCGAGGTGGCCACAGAATCGCTGGACACGGGCATCGATATCCGTGATGAACGGATGCTCGAGCACCTGCTGGCCGCGGCCAGCTTCGCGATCTCGGCCCAGGTAGATACCTCCAGCTTCGATTCACTTGGCGTAGGCGAGACCCTGGCGACCAGTATCCCGGTCGATATCAGTCTCGGCTCGGCGTCGACCGAGCAGGAGGCCCAGGTACTGGTGGCAAGACTCGCCGACACACGCTGGCTGGTGGTGTCGGATCAGCCGGTATGGCTAAGCGCAGAATCGCTGGGCTTCGAGGACGGCATCGCCGCCTTGCAGGAAATCGCTGGCCTCTCATCCATCGACCGAACCTCACCGGTGGGCTTTCGCTTGATGTTCGAGGCACCATGACCCGATTGGCGTCTGGCCAGATGACCAACGACCAGGCGCTACTCCTCGACCCACCAGCGCTGCTCGTGGCGCGCTGCGTCACCAAGCAGCGGTAGCCAGTCAGCGATGGCGGCCTGCATGCTGTCGCTGACACCCCAGGGCGGGTTGGCCACCAGCATCCCGCTGCCGTACATGCCGTGACTCGCCCCACCCGGCGGGTGCAGGATCACCTCGCTGCGCCATAGCTTGCGCACACCGCTGGCTCGCAGCCTGTCCAACAGCTCCTGGTGGCGTCCGGCGGGCAGCAGTGGATACCACAGCAGCAGCACCGCGTGGCGGACCTTGCCGAGGGCATGAATCATGGTCTCGGCGACCTCCAGGTACTCCGACTTGCGCTCGAAACTCGGGTCGACCAGCACGCACAGCCGCGGTGTCTTTACCGGGAGCAGTGACCTGAGCCCGGCCAGGCCGTCGCCATGCACGCGTCGAATATTCGCCTGCTGCCCTTCGCCTGCCAGTGACTGCCGGGCCAGGTGGCCGTGCTCACCCGGGTGCAACTCGAACAGGGTCAATCGGTCCTGATCACGCAGTCGATGACCCAGCCACCAGGGCGAGCCCGGGTAGTGGGTCAATTGCTGTGGCCGCGGCTGAACGGTGTCGATCGCCTCAAGCCAGGTCGTCAGCAGTGGATTCTGCACGCCCGCCTTGCCCGTCTCGGTGCGGCTGTCCCACAAGCGCTTGACGCCCGTCTGGTACTCCTTGAGCCGCGCGGTTTCTTCAGCCGCCAACGGATAGCTTCCTCGCCCGGCGTGAGTATCTATAAACGTAATGTAACTGTCTTTACGTAATAGATGATCGATCGTGGCGTAAAGCCACAAGTGTTTATGAACGTCGGCGAAATTGCCGGCATGATAGGCGTGCTGATAGGAAAGCATGGATGGTCTGACCTGGTCGTGGGGCGAAAATCGTTCGCCGAGTCGATGGCGTTACGATAACAGCAAGTAGGGGTCTGCGTGCAGACGTATGGACTCATGACAGACATTGGGCTTTGTCCGGGTAGGTACGCTGTCCCCCCACGAACCCGAGCCGCTGAATATCATGGAGCCATCGCCAGTTATCGCTGTGACCAAGGTTGGGGCAGCAGCAGGGCTTGGGTGAGACCAGACCAGACCAGACCAGACCAGGAAAATTCTAGAGAGTCCTGGAGAGATCTAGGCGCTGTCCGAAAAGTCGACGAGCGAAGGTTAGACAAGGCAAAAATCGGTGAGAAAGCGCAGTTTACGGGGTGTAAATGAGCATTTTGATCCGATTTTTAACGCCGTATTACCGAGCGCAGGCACTTTTCAGACAAGCCCTAGCGGGTCCTGGAGAGACCGGGCAGGAATGAAGAGAAAGGCAGGTATCGAAAAGGCCCGCGCCTCTGTCGAGAGGTGCGGGCCTTGCCGTTGCAGTCGCTGCAACGTCGCGACTTCAGCTACGGGCTATCGACGCAAGCGAGAGAAACCCGCCGAGGGGCAGGCCTCCCTCATACAGGTCAGGCAGCCGAGTCGCCTTACCCCTGCTGGCCGGTCGGCGTCAGGGTAATCTCGACGCGACGGTTCTGGGCACGACCTTCTTCGGTGTTGTTGCTGGCGATCGGCTGGTTTTCACCGTAGCCGCTCACGTACAGACGACCGGAGGCAACACCCTGCCCCTGGAGAATAGAGAAGCCCGCCGAGGGGCAGGCCTCCCTCATACAGGCGGCCGAGTCGCCTTACCCCTGCTGGCCGGTCGGCGTCAGGGTAATCTCGACGCGACGGTTCTGGGCACGACCTTCTTCGGTGTTGTTGCTGGCGATCGGCTGGTTTTCACCGTAGCCGCTCACATACAGACGACCTGAGGCGACACCCTGCCCCTGGAGGTAGCTGCCCACCGACTGAGCACGACGCTCGGACAGACGCTGGTTGTAGCTGGCGTCGCCGGTAGAGTCGGTGTGGCCGGCGATATTGACGCGGGTTTCCGGATACTGGGTCAGCACGTTGGCCACGTCGTTGAGGGCGCTGGTGGCGCCGCCGGTCAGGTCGGCGGAGTCGAAGCCGAAGGTCACGCTACTCGGCATGTTGAGCACGATGTTGTCACCCTGGCGCTCCACGTCGATCCCGGTACCCTGCATGCTCTGACGCAGTTGTTCTTCCTGGCGATCCATATAGACACCGATGCCACCGCCCACGGCGGCGCCCGCAGCGGCACCAATCAAGGCACGGTCACGTTTGCTGGTGCTGCCGTCGCCACTGATGGCGCCGGCTGCGGCACCGACGGCGGCACCCACAGCGGCGCCAATGCCGGTGTTGTTGCGATCGGTCTGGCCAGTGTAAGGATCCGTTGTGGAGCAGCCAGCCAGAATCACGGCGGCTGCCAGCGGGGCGATCAGTCGAGTCTTGCTGCTCATGGCGTCAACGTCTCCTTCCATGTGGTACATCATCCCTTTCAGTCTTCGCTGAACAGGGTCAAAAGGTCGTTCAAGAATAATAGACCTTGCGCAGAAGCTTGAACCCTGGCGGCGTCTTGCACAATAAGTCCCTTTTCACGCGCCTTGTCGATCTTTGGCGACAACTCTGCCACAGAGCGTCCTGTGTGTGCACACCAGGTATCCAGCGATACCCCGTCGACCAGTCTCAGTGCGTTCATCGCGAATTCCAGCGCCACCTCGTCGGGCTTCACCCGTCGATGACCGGCCACGAAACCCCGTGGATCCTGATGTCGCCGCAGGTAAGCCTCGGGCTGGCGAGTCTTCCAGCGACGCTCGATGTGGAAGCCCGACTCGCCCGCCTGGCTGATCTTGCCGTGGGCACCGGCGCCGATCCCCAGATAGTCGCCGAAGCGCCAGTAGTTGAGGTTGTGACGCGCCCGACGCCCGGGCTTCGAGTAGGCCGATATCTCATAGCGTTGAAACCCTGCCGCCTCGAGACGCTCGTGGCCCAGGTCCTGGATATCCCACAGCACCTCTTCTTCCGGTAGCCGCGGTGGCTTGGCATGAAACTCGGTATTGGGCTCCAGCGTCAGCTGATACCAGGACAGGTGTTCCGGCGCCAGCGTGATGGCCCGCTCCAGGTCGGCAAGCGCGAGCTCCGGGGTCTGCCCCGGCAAGCCATGCATCAAGTCCAGATTGAGGTTGTCGAATCCGGCTCGGCGAGCCTCATCGAAGGCGCGCTCGGCGTCCTCGCCGCCATGGATACGACCCAGCGCCGAGAGCTGTGCGTCGTGAAAACTCTGAACGCCAAGCGACAGCCGGTTGATGCCGGCACGGCGATAGTCGGCAAAGCGGCCACGCTCCAGCGTCCCCGGGTTGGCTTCGAGGGTGATCTCGATATCCGAGGCGAAAGGCACCAGCTGGCTCGCCGTATCCAGCAATCGGCGATAGAAATCTCCAGACATCAGACTCGGCGTGCCGCCGCCGATGAAGATGCTGACCAGCTCGCGTCCGTCGGCAAGCCTGGCATCGCTGCGCAGGTCGTCGATCAACGCCGCCAGATAGGCCTCTTCGGGGAGTTCGGCGCCGCGCCCGACACCGTGGGAATTGAAGTCACAGTAGGGACACTTGCGCACGCACCAGGGCACATGGACATACAGCGCCAGCGGCGGAAGACGAGACACCATCACGAACTCGACCGACGCTCGAGTTCGAGCAGCAGCGCCGAGAGGGCGCGACCGCGATGACTCAGTCGGTTCTTCTCCGCCGCGCCGAGTTCAGCGGCGCTGGCGCCCTGATCCGGCAGCCAGAACAGTGGGTCATAGCCAAAGCCGCCCTCACCGCGCGGATGGGCCAGGATCTCGCCACGCCAGTCGGCCTGGACAATCAGTGGCACTGGATCCTCGGGATGCTCGAGCAGCACCAGCACGCACCAGTAGCTGGCACCACGACTCCCTTCGGGCACCTCGGCCATGGCCTCGAGCAACTTGTCGTTATTGCGACCGTCGTCCTTGGGTTCACCGGCAAAGCGGGCGGAATAGATACCGGGGCGACCATCGAGTGCATCCACGGCGAGCCCGGAGTCGTCGGCCAGCGCCGGCAGGCCGCTGATACGGCTGGCTTCCCTCGCCTTGAGCAGGGCATTTTCGACAAAGGTCAGTCCCGTTTCCTCGACCTCTGGAACGGCAAACTCCGACTGGGCGTGAACCTTGATGCCCAGTGGCGCCAGCAGCGCGCCCAGTTCCTTGAGCTTGCCGGCGTTTCCACTGGCCAGCACCAGTTCGGTAAGTTGACTCATGGTGTCGCTCTTGATGGGTAGTTCGATAGAAGACACGTCGGCACTATGCCGGCATGTTTGCCTATACTCTATCATGCGCGGTTTGAATGCCGTTTAAGCACAAAGTTGGAAAAAAGATTCAAAAAATACCGGGAAACTGTCCGAAAATTCGCTATTTTCTAGGACCAAGGTATGAAATATTTCGGTATAACCGTGTATCAAGCCTAACTTTACTATGCAGTAGTTACAGAACCTTACAAAATGAATGAAATAGGCCCATAATGGTCACCACTTACTAGTCATACCCATCCCTGTCAGCAGGCGTCTGCGGGTGCACGGAGACACGACGATGAGCAACAACACAGGACAGATAGTGCTGGTGACTGACCACAACCCTCAGTCACTGCTCTTCATCAACTATATCAAGGACCAATTCCACTGCCCTGTCTCCATCGCCGCCCCCGCCGACACCATCGAGATCGATGACAGTCAGCAGGTGCTGGTATTGATGGACGCCGACCACGTCGACGACGCCGCCATGCAGCATTGGCAGGACGTCAGTGCACGCCACAGCGGCCTGTTGCTCACCGCCTTCAACCTGCGTGACGAAGAGCATGCGCTGGAGGTGCTATCCTTCATGCATCTGCGAGGAGTCTTCTATCGTCAGGACAGCCTCGACAGTATCTGCAAGGGCATCGCCAAGCTGTTCGAGACCGACGATCTGTGGATGTCGCGCTCGCTGATGACTCGCCTGATCGAGTTTTCCCGCCGCCAGCAGCTCAATGCCTATCGACCGGCCTGTGGCCTGACCCAGCGCGAGATGGAGATCATCGGACTGCTGGGCTCCGGCGCCTCCAACATGGAAATTGCCGAACGCCTGTGCGTCAGCGAACACACCGTAAAGTCTCACCTGTACAACGTGTTCAAGAAGATTCGCGTCAGCAATCGCCTGCAGGCGGTCAACTGGGCACGCCAGAATCTCGGCGCACCTCCACCTCGACGCTCCACTGCGACACGCTAAGGCTCGACGACCGAGCCCCGGACCTACGGGGGCACGGATGCCTCTCGGCCGAAATCGAGCAACGGAATGAAGCGACTGCATCGACAACACAGGTGCAGCCAACAAGGACGCCGGCATCGCCGGCGTCCTTGTTGGTGGAGAAAGATACCTGGCTGGTCTCTCACAGCACGCGTATGTGCTCTTCGATCAGGCTGGCCAAGGTCTCCGCCGCGTTGTCGGCCGTGCTGTCCAGCCGCACCAGGTGCAGGCGTTCCTCGTCGGTGAAGTCTTCGAAGGCGTCCTGCTGTGCCGCCAGCACCGCCAGGCTCAACGATTCGTCCCGCTCATTGCGCACCGCGCGTTTGCTGATGCGACGTCTTAGCGTCTCGTCGTCGGCCTCGAAGCTTACCAGCAGCACCGGCAGTCCCCGGGCCTCGGCCTGCCAGCGCAACAGCTCGCGCTGCTTGCGCTCGAGGAAGGTGCCGTCGACACAGACCATGTAACCGGCGTCCAGCAGAATCCCGGCGCAGGCGGCCAGGCGCTGGTAGGTCTTGTCGGTGGCCTCGCGGGTATAGATATCCACAGGCAGATCGTCACTACCCTGTTGTGGATTGAATCCATGCAGCACCAGGCGCTGAACATCAGAGCTCAGTCGCACCGCCCCCTGGCGTCCCACCAGGGTACGGGTGAAGCGGCTCTTGCCGCTGCCCGACACCCCGACGCCGATCACCAGCGGCGGAAAGCGGAACTCCGCGTGGCGCTCCGCCAGGGTCAGGTAGCGGCGGAAACTGTTCATGGTCTCGGCCATCAGCGACGGACGCTCCTGGCCGCTCACCTGGCGACGCTGCAGCGCACGGCGCATGCCCGCCATGGACTCGATGACCTGCAACAGTGACAGGATCCGTGCCAGCTCGTAGTCGCCACTGCGACGTAGATAGCCATCCAGCGCCTGATGGGAGAGCGTCATCTCGCCACGCAGTTCGAGTTCCACCCTGAGACTCGCCAGGTCATGGCCGGGATCTGCCATCTCGGGATAGTCGAAGGGCTTGGGATCTTGGGCGGCACTCTGGGCGACTACCAGACGCCCGTTGTCACACAGACGTACATCGGAGTACTCCATGTACCAACGGCTGGGACGCAGGCGATCCTTGCGCACCTCGATGATCGGAGCGAGACGATCGAATTCCTGATCCAGCCACACCTTGAGGGCGTCCAGGCGCTCGACGTCCTCGTCCCCGGTCAGCAGGGATCGACAGGCCGAGAACTCGGCCTCGCTGCGGTGCTTGAGCACCGTCAGCGGTTCCGGCAAATCGCTCTCCGGCGGCAACGGCTCGGCGTGAAACTCGGCCAGCGCGTCCAGCAGTTCTTCCAGGGTAAATGGCTCCAGCGCGGTGTCCGGCGAAGCGGCGTCATTGCCAGTCATGGTCGGCTCCTGTCAGGCCTGGGTCGTCATCTGGGCGAAGGCTTTCTCGGCAGCGTCCAGGGTCACCTGGATATCCTCCGGCGTGTGTGCACTGGACATGAAGCCAGCCTCGTAGGCCGACGGCGCCAGGTAGACTCCCTGCTCGAGCATGGCGGTGAAGAAACGGCGGAAGGCATCGGCGTCACAGGCGGTGGCCTGGGCAAAGTTCTCGACGCTGCTCTGGGCGGTGAAGAATACCCCGAACATCCCTCCCACGCGCTGGGTGATCATGTCGATACCAGCCTCGCGTGCCCGGCTTTCAAGCCCGTTGCACAGGGTCTCGACACGCTGCGCCAGGGCCTTGTGAAAGCCCGGCTCTTTCAGCTTGGTCAGCAGTGCCACCCCCGCTGCCATGGCCAGCGGATTACCGGCCAGGGTGCCGGCCTGGTACACCGGTCCCAGCGGCGATAGTTCGCTCATGATCTCGCGGCTGCCACCGAAGGCACCCACCGGCATGCCGCCACCGACGATCTTGCCGAGACAGGTCAGATCCGGGGTCACGCCAAAGTGTGCCTGGGCGCCGCCCAGGGCGACACGGAAACCGGTCATCACCTCGTCGAAGATCAGCACACTCTGGTGGCGGTCACAGACCTGGCGCAGGGTCTTGAGGAAGTCGGCACTCGGCGGGATGCAGTTCATGTTGCCGGCCACCGGCTCGACGATGATGCAGGCGATCTGACTGCCGATCTCCTCGAAACAGCGCTCCACCTCGTCGATGTCATTGTAGGACAGCGTGATGGTATGTTCGGCCAGAGCGGCAGGCACCCCGGGAGAACTGGGCTCACCGTGAGTCAGCGCGCCGGACCCCGCCTTGACCAGCAGCGAATCGCTGTGGCCATGGTAGTTGCCCTCGAACTTGACGATCTTGTCCCGCCCGGTAAAACCACGGGCCAGGCGAATCGCCGACATGGTCGCCTCGGTGCCCGAGTTGGTCATGCGCACCATCTCGATGCTCGGGATGATCTCGCAGATCAGCTCCGCCATGGTGGTCTCGACCGCGGTCGGGGTGCCGAAGGACAGGCCCTTGTCGAGGCGCTCGCGCACCGCGCCCAGCACGTCGGGATCGGCATGGCCGGTGATCATCGGTCCCCAGGAGCCCACGTAGTCGACGTAGCGCTTTCCTTCGACATCGAAAAGGTAGGCGCCCTTTGCGCTCTCCATGAACACCGGCGGACGATGCAGCCCCTTGAACGCGCGCACCGGTGAGTTGACGCCACCGGGAATGTGCCGACAGGCCTGTTCGAAGAGCTCAGCGGATGTGGTCATGGCAACCTCTTTGCCCAAAAGTGAAATTCAATCATCGATGCCACAGACATCGATTCAGCGCGACACCGCCTGTGGATAACCCTGTGGAGGGCATGGGATAACCCGGTGAATTGGGCGCCAATACCTTCCAACAGGGGCTGATCGGGGTCTCTCATGCCGACTGCCGTGTCGCCATCATACCTTGACCTCGTCCGGCGAAAAGCGCGGCGTCGGCATTTTCCACAGCCGGCGAGGCAACGACTGCCCCTGGCCGGGCGTCCAGCCATGGGCCAGCGCCTGCCAGGCAAACACCTGAGCCTGCTCACAAGCCTGCACCAGACTTTCTCCCGCCGCCAGTCGCGTAGCCACGGCAGCGGCCAGGGTACAACCGGAACCATGAAAGGTCGCCGGCAAGCGGGGCCAGGTCCACTGACGATCGCTGTCCGGAGTATGCAGGGTATGGGCGACGCGCCCCTTGGCCGTCTGGCCCTCGGGATCATCGGTGCCGGTCACCAGCACCGCCTGGCAGCCCTGGTGCATCAGACTGACACAGCGCTCGGTATCATCCTGGTAGTCGAGCCCGGCCAGGCGTGCCAGTTCGCCGCGATTGGGGGTCAGGATATCGACCCTCGGCAGCAGACGCTCGAAGTAGGCGTCGATCAGCTCCTGGGTAGCAAGCGGTGATCCGCCCCCCGCCTTGAGCACCGGATCAGCAACCACCGGCACACCGGGCCGGCGCCGCACCACATCGACCACCGCGTCCAGCGCCTCGAGGTCGGCGATCAAACCGATCTTGATCGCCGCGATCGGCAGGCTCTCCAGCGCTGCGGCCGCCTGGCGAATGGTCGAGGCCGGCACCGGGTGAACCGCCTGGACGTCGACGAGGTCCTGTACCGTCAGTGCGGTAGGCACGGTCAGCGCCCAGCCTCCGCAGGCGGCCACGCTCTCGGCATCGGCCACCAGGCCGGCACCGCCGGTCGGGTCATGCCCGGCCAGCACCAGCACCATCGGCAGGTGGGGCGAAGTCGAAGGACTCAGGCTATTCAAAAGGGTTTCACCACGGCCAGGATCACGATAGCCACCAGTGCCAGCACCGGCAGTTCATTGAACACACGAAAGAAGGTGGCACTGCGACGGCAACGATCCTCGGCCAGCTGCTTCAGGTAGATCAGGCAGACATGGTGATAGGCCACCAGCGCCACCACCAGCGCCAGCTTGGCGTGCAGCCAGCCCTGGCTCATCAGGGCCGGGTTCAACCACACCAGCAGGGCCCCCAGCAGCAATACCGCCACCATCGAAGGTGTCATGATGCCGCGATAGAGCTTGCGTTCCATCACCATGAAGGTATCCATGCTGGCGTACTCGCCCTTGTCCCGGGCCATGGCGTGGTACACGTAGAGCCGTGGCAGATAGAACATGGCGGCGAACCAGGTCACGATCGACATCAGGTGAAAGGCTTTTATCCACAGATACATGGCGACTCCTCAGGCTGTGGATGGATCAGACAGGCGGTAGTACCGCTCGATGGCATCCCGGGTGATGATACCGGAAATTCGCTTCTGCTTCGGTCGATAGCCGTGTTCCACGTAGAGTCCATCCACCTTGCTTTCGTTCAGCACGTTCAGCGCCTCGGTCAGGGTCGCCTGCAGGTGGATGGCCACCAGGTCCAGTCGCTGGCCGGGGATTTCCAGCAGGTCCAGCAACTCCTCCTTGTCTTCATCGGGGCTGGCCGCCGCTGGTGACACCGGCGGTGGCGAGCGATCGACGTTCTTGCCCGCGATGACATCCGCCTGGCCACCGGGGGCGCCCCCCTTGTCCATCAACACGTCCATGGCGGCATTGTCGTCGCTGGCTTCGCGTTGATCTTCCGGCGCCGACTTGTGTTCCTGTTTCTCCCGCTGTCCCTGCTGCTGCTCCTGCTGCTCGAGCAGATAACGCGCCAGGTCGGCCGCCTTCAGCGCCAGGGTCGGCTTGTCGTCGGTGGAACGTTCGATGATGATCCACACCGGTTTGGCCTCGAGCAATGCCCGAGCCTGGGTCTCCGAGATCCGTCGCCTGGTGCGCACCAGGCTGCGCTCCATCACCGCCGGCACCGACACCCGCGACAACGCCTGCATCAACGGTTGCTGAAGGGGGTGCAGACCATGGCGCTTGACGCTGATAAAGAAGCCGTCACAGCGACACAGCTGGCGCGCGGTCAGGCAGGACACCACCACCGCCAGCATGCCCGGCAACAGAATATGCGGCATATGGGTCAGTTCGAGCAGCGCCATCAGCGCCGCCAGCGGCGCCTGCAATACCGCCCCCATCATCGCCGCCATGCCGATCATCGCGAATAGCCCAGGGTCTGCGGCCTTGTCCGGCCACATCCAGCCCCCGGCAATGCCGAACAGCGCCCCGGCAGCCGCGCCCACCACCAGCACCGGGCCGATGATGCTCACCGGCACCCCGCAGCCTACCGCGAAGGCAGTCAGCAGCAGCTTGCCCAGCACCAGCGCCATCAGAATATCCAGCGTCAGGCGATTGAACAGCGCATCGGACAGGCTGTCGTAGCCGATGCCCTGGACCTGGGGGTAGCACCAGGCCAGTAGCGCCGCCAGGGCACCGACCAGTGCCAGGCGCCACCACAGCGGCAGACTGGCGATGCGCTCCGAGCGCGAGACATGGATGAACAGACCCGCCAGCAGACCGATACCGAAGGCCATGGCGGCGATCCAGTAGATATTGAACAGCGAGCCCATGGACAGATCGGGAACCGCGAAGGCAGGGTCGGCGCCATAGACCAACTGGGAGACCAGGGCTCCCATGCAGGCCGCCAGGATGACCGGCATGAAGCCAACGATGGTGTATTCCATCATCACCACCTCCATGGCGAAGATCACCCCGGCGATGGGCGTATTGAAGGAGGCGGCGATGCCTGCCGCGGTGCCGCAGGCCACCAGCACCCGCAGGCTATTGTGGGGCAGGCGCAGCAATTGACCCAGGCCACTGGAGGCGGCGGCGCCCAGGTGGATCGCCGGACCCTCGCGCCCGGCGGACAGCCCCCCGACCACCGACACCACCCCCACCCACCACTGGTTCAACCAGTTGCGCAGCGGAAAGCGGCCCTGGTGATAGGTCAGGCGTTCGATCACATGGCTGACGCCGATCTTGCGGGCAGCCAGTGGCTGACGCCACAGCAGCACACCAATCACCGTCACCGCGATGATCGGCAGCACCATGCGCAGGCCGGTAGACAACTGCTCGAAGGCTTCGGGATCGTCGTAGGGCATCACCAGCATGGCGCCGACCATCAACGCCAGCCGGAAGACCACCATCAGACTGCCGGTGATCAGCCCCGTCACCACCCCCAGCACGCACAGTTGCGGCAGGGCGTCGACGCTCGCCAGCTGGCGACGGAAGGCATCAAGACTGAGATCGGGCAGGCGCATGGAGGTGTGGGTCGCTTCCTTGAGAGCGAAGGGTCGAGTCCCTGACGCAAGATGAAAGGCAGGCTTACCTTAGGTGACTATCTCTTGTGTATCATAGAACGTGACTTGGCACCCAGGCCGCCGTCATCGTCGTCTCTCGGAACCCCCATCGCCTGGCCCGAGAATCTCCAGGCAGGCCTGTGGCCAGGCCATTCGGCTCGCCTTGCGGGCGGCCACATTTCCATGGCAATGCGCTGAAACAGCAAAGTGCAAAGGAGCGTTACGTGATCAAGGTTGGAATCGTCGGCGGCACCGGTTACACCGGCGTCGAACTGCTCAGGCTGCTGGCGCGCCACCCCGAGGTGGAGGTGGACGCGATCACCTCACGAAGCGAAGCCGGCCTCGGCGTGGCCGAACTCTATCCCAACCTGCGAGGTCACTACGACGAGCTGCGCTTTTCCGAGCCTGACCCGGAGCGCCTGGCGCGCTGCGATGCGGTGTTCTTCGCCACCCCCCACGGCGTCGCCCACGCGCTGGCCGGCGACCTGCTGGAGCGAGGCACCCGGGTGATCGATCTGTCAGCCGACTTCCGGCTGCGCGACGCCGGCGTCTGGGCCGACTGGTACGGCCAGCCTCACGGCGCCCCGGGTCTGCTCGAGGAAGCCGTCTACGGCCTGCCCGAGGTCAGCCGCGATCAGATTCGCCAGGCCCGCCTGATCGCCGTCCCCGGCTGCTATCCCACCGCGGTGCAGCTTGGCTTTCTGCCGCTGCTGGAAGCCGGGCTGATCGACGCCGACCACCTGATCGCCGACTGCAAGTCCGGCGTCACCGGTGCCGGCCGTGGCGCCAAGGTGCCCTCGCTGCTGGCCGAGGCCAGTGAATCGATGAAGGCCTACGGCGCCTCCGGCCATCGCCACCTGCCGGAAATTCGCCAGGGGCTCGGCGACGCCGCCGGGGGTGAGGTCGGGCTGACCTTCGTGCCCCACCTGACGCCGATGATCCGCGGCATCCATGCCACCCTGTACGGGCGCCTGACCGGCGAGCCCGGTGATCTCCAGCGCCTGTTCGAAGACCGCTTCGCCAACGAGCCCTTCGTCGACGTGATGCCCGCCGGCAGCCACCCCGAGACCCGTAGCGTCAAGGGCGCCAACCTTTGCCGCATCGCCGTACATCGCCCCGGCAACAGCGACACCGTGGTGGTGCTGGCCGTCATCGACAACCTGGTCAAGGGCGCCTCCGGCCAGGCCATCCACGCCCTCAATCTGATGTTCGGCTTCGACGAGACGGCCGGTCTCGACGCCCCGGCGATGATGCCCTGAGGCCCATCCCCCCGCTTGCTGCGGGGGGATGTCGACGTAAACAGGCACCTTACCTCCGAGGAAAAGTTGACCCTTTTACTCTGGCTTGGGGATAATGACCGATGCGGTCGACGTCGGCTGATCGGCGACATCGACCGCTTTGACCCTGTTTCTCGACCCCGGGAGCTCTCATGAGCGGTGCCGAATCCTTTGTCCCCACCCCGCTACTGCTGTCCGACAACGCCCAGCGCCGACTCAAGGCACTGATGGCCGAAGACGGCGCCAGCAACATCGCCCTGCGCGTCTATGTCACGGGAGGCGGCTGCTCGGGATTTCAGTACGGCTTCGACGTGGCCGACGGCGTCAACGACGACGACACCGAGATTCCCTTCGGCGATGTCTCGCTGGTGGTCGACCCGCTGTCCTACCAGTACCTGGTCGGCTCCACCATCGACTATGAAGAAGGCCTGGCCGGCGCGCGCTTTCTGGTGCAGAACCCCAACGCCACCACCACCTGTGGTTGCGGCGCCTCCTTTATGGTGTAGCGACCTTGCTGCGCGTCAGCCGACGCGACAGCAACACGCCTCTCCAGACAGCGCTTGATGCAGCCCTTGATGTCACCCTCGACGCAGCCTCCCGGCTGCGTCTTGCGTTGTGTCGTGGCGCCGCCAGCGTTGGCCCAGCGGATTCTCCCCCAACTTGACCCCTTCCCCGCAACTCGCCATGGTAGTTGAGGATTTCACAATAACGTCAACTGGGGAAAAACATGAAAACCGCCCTTACTTCTGCCGCTCTTACCTCCGCCCTGCTCACCTTCGGTGTCATCGGCAGCGCCCAGGCCGAGACCCTGAACGTGGCCACCGACCCGAGCTTCGTGCCGTTCGAGATGATGGACCAGGAATCCGGCGAAATGGTCGGCTTCGACATGGACATCATTGCCGAGCTGGCCGAGCGTGCCGGTTTCGAATACGAACTGCGCACCATGGACTTCAACGGCATCATTCCCGCCGTCCAGACCGGTAACGTCGACATCGCCATCGCCGGTATCACCATCACCGACGAACGTGCCGAGATCGTCGACTTCTCCGACCCCTACTACGACAGCGGTCTGAAGATCCTGGTCAACGCCGACGAAGAAGACGTCAGCGAGATCGATGACCTGTCCGGTATGCGTATCGGCACCAAGATCGGCTCCACCAGCTATGACTTCCTCCAGGAAAACCTGGGCGAGGACGCCGAGATCACCCCCTATCCGGGCACCAGCGACATGTACATGGCCCTGCTCGGTGGCAGCGTCGATGCCGCCTTCTACGACGCCCCCAACGTCGGCTACTTCTCCCAGACCCGTGGCGAAGGCAAGGTCAAGGTCGTTGGTCCGCTGTACGAAGGCCAGCAGTACGGCATCGTCTTCGTCAAGGGCAGCGAGTGGGTAGAGCCGGTCAACGAGGCCCTGGCGGCGATGAAGGAAGACGGCACCTACGACGAGATCCACGCCAAGTGGTTTGGTTCCACCAGCGAGTGATCGCAGTCCATAGCGACCTGGGCAACCGACCTGGGATTCATGGGGGCCGGTACACGACCGGCCCCCTTGGTGTTACCCGGACGTCACCCCGAGGCACTGTCTCGACCCCGGCATCAAGGCCTCTCGCCTTGTCCTGATTTCACGTGCATGACGGAGACCCACTCGTGGACGTCAACTTCCAATTCGACTGGTCGGCGGCGCTGTCCTCCATCCCCCAGCTGCTGACCGGCATCCCCTATACCCTGCTGATTTCCTTCGGCGGTCTGGCCATCGGCTTTGTCATCGGCATCATCTTCGGCCTGTTGCGCATTTCCCCGAGCGCCTGGCTGCGTGTTCCCGCCGTGGCCTACATCGAAATCTTCCGCGGCACCCCGGTACTGGTACAGGTGCTGTTCATCTTCTATGGCCTGCCGAGCATCCTTGGTGGCCCCATCGACGCGGTCACCGCAGGTATCGCTGCCATCGCCGTCAACTCCGGCGCCTACATCTCGGAGATCGTTCGCGGTGGTGTGCAGTCCATCGAGCGCGGCCAGCGCGAGGCCGGCCTGTCGCTGGGCCTGTCCCGCCGCCAGACCTTCCGCTACATCATCTGGCCCCAGTCCTTCCGCCGCATGATCCCGGCGCTGGGCAACCAGGCCATCATCAGCATCAAGGACACCTCGCTGTTCGCCGTCATCGGCGTGGGCGAGCTGGTGCGCCAGGGCCAGATCTACATCGCCACCACCTTCACCGCCCTGGAGGTCTATCTGATGGTGGCGCTGCTCTATCTTGCCATCACCCTTTCCTTGTCCTTCGCCCTGCGCATGCTCGAGCGCAAGGGCCTGGTGGGCCAGTGAGGTGCAACATCCCATGGAAAATTCCGACATGAACCCAGCCTCTCACGCCCAGGGCGAGCCCATCGTCCGTATCGACAAACTCAACAAGCACTTCGGCTCGCTCCACGTGCTCAAGAACATCGACCTTGAGGTGGCCCAGGGCGAAGTGGTGGTCGTCATCGGCGCCAGTGGCTCCGGCAAGTCGACCCTGATCCGCTGCGTCAATGGCCTGGAAGAATTCCAGCAGGGCGCCCTCAGGGTCGACGGCAACGACCTCAAGCCCGACGGCAAGGCCAGCCAGGCACTGCAGACCATCCGCACCGAGGTCGGCATGGTATTCCAGCAGTTCAACCTGTTCCCTCACCTCAGCGTGCGTGACAACGTCACCCTGGCCCCGATGAAGGTGCGCGGCGAAAGCCGTGACAAGGCCGAGGCCACCGCGGAACGGCTGCTCGATCGGGTCGGCATCAAGGACCAGGCCGACAAGTACCCGACCCAGCTCTCCGGCGGTCAGCAGCAACGCGTGGCGCTGGCCCGCGCACTGGCCATGGAGCCCCGTCTGATGCTGTTCGACGAGCCCACCTCGGCGCTGGACCCGGAGATGATCGGTGAGGTGCTCGACGCCATGCGTGAGCTCGCCAGAGAAGGCATGACGATGATGATCGTGACCCACGAGATGGGCTTCGCCCGGGAGGTCGCCGACCGCGTGATCTACATCCACAAGGGGGAGATCGTCGAGCAGGGCAAGCCCGAAGAAGTCTTCGACAATCCGCAGAATGAACGTACCCAGAGCTTCCTGGCGCGGGTGCTCAAGCACTGAAAAAACCGCCCGTTCGAGCCTCTGAAACGCCCTGTCGAGTGATCGACAGGGCGTTTTTTTGGCTTTTTGGGGCTGTGGACAAGATTTTTCACATTTAGCTGCGAAGCCCACTGCCACGGGGGCTGTGGGCAAGTCAGCGAGTTGTTCACCGTCGCGGTGACAACCGCCCCCGAGCTCGGTGGATAACTGGTGGAAGCCGAGCCCTGTGGGCAAGTCATGATTGTGTCCACAGGCAGATAACACGCCATCAAACGCTGGTACGCCCCTTGTCCAACAAAGGATCAACATTGTATCTAGGTGTTTTTTGTAGGTTTAAATGGTTTTTCCACAGAAAGTGTCCACACCAATAGTTACAACCACTACAGAACTTCCTTTCTTATTCTTTTATTTTTTTATAGGTAGGTAAGTGAAGCTCCTGCCTGACAGACGGGGTGTGGAAAACCCTGACGTTTACCCACAGGAGGGTTTATACTGGCCGGCTATTTTTCGTACGAACCCAATATCCAGACCGCTGGCGCGCTGCGCCGAACGAGGTGAACCTTGGAGTATCCCGACCGCTTTGACGTCATCGTCATCGGCGGTGGCCATGCTGGAACGGAAGCTGCCCTGGCCTCTGCCCGCATGGGTTGCCAGACCCTGCTGTTGACCCACAACATCGAGACCCTGGGCCAGATGTCCTGCAATCCCGCCATCGGCGGGATCGGCAAGAGTCATTTGGTCAAGGAAATCGACGCCCTCGGCGGCGCCATGGGATTGGCGACGGACCTGGGCGGGATCCAGTTTCGCGTGCTCAACGCCCGCAAGGGCCCCGCGGTACGGGCGACCCGTGCCCAGGCCGATCGTGTGCGCTACAAGGCCGCGATTCGTGGCATGCTGGAAAACCAGCCGAACCTGACGCTGTTCCAGCAGGCCGCCGGCGACCTGATCGTCGACCAGGACACCGTGCGCGGCGTGGTCACCGAGACCGGACTGCGATTCCTGGCCGAAACCGTGGTGCTGTGCACCGGCACCTTCCTCGGCGGGGTGATCCACATCGGGCTGGACAACAGCCGTGGTGGTCGTGCCGGGGATCCGCCCTCCAACGCCCTGGCCGAGCGTCTGCGCGCCTTGCCGTTTCGGGTCGATCGCCTGAAGACCGGCACCCCGCCGCGCATCGATGCCAAGAGCGTCGATTTCTCGCGCCTCGAGGAGCAGCCGGGCGACAGTCCGACTCCGGTGATGTCCTACCTGGGATCGCGGGACATGCATCCGCGTCAGGTCAGCTGCCATATCGCCCATACCAACGAGCGCACCCACGAGATCATCTTCGACAATCTCGATCGCTCGCCGATGTTCTCCGGGGTGATCGAAGGGGTCGGGCCGCGCTACTGCCCGTCCATCGAGGACAAGGTCCACCGCTTCGCCGACAAGACCAGCCACCAGGTGTTCGTCGAGCCGGAGGGTCTGGATACCCATGAGCTATACCCAAATGGTATTTCGACCTCCTTGCCCTTCGACGTGCAGCTCAAGGTGGTGCGCTCCATCGAAGGTCTCGAGCGGGCCCATATCACCCGTCCGGGCTACGCCATCGAGTACGACTTCTTCGATCCGCGGGACCTGAAGCACTCGCTGGAAACCAAATTTATCCACAACCTGTTTTTCGCCGGCCAGATCAACGGCACCACCGGCTACGAGGAAGCGGGGGCCCAGGGCCTGCTCGCCGGGCTCAACGCCGCGCGTCGCGCCAAGGCGCTCGACGCCTGGTGTCCGCGCCGCGACGAGGCCTACCTCGGGGTGCTGGTGGATGACCTGATCACCCTGGGCACCAAGGAGCCCTACCGCATGTTCACCTCCCGCGCCGAATACCGGCTGTTGCTGCGTGAGGACAACGCCGACATGCGCCTGACCGAACACGGTCGCGCACTGGGGCTGGTGGACGATGAGCGCTGGGCACGGTTCAGCGACAAGCGTGAAGCGGTGGAGCGCGAGAGCGCCCGGCTCAAGGCGACCTGGGTGCAGCCCGGGACCGATGCCGCCGCCACCATCGAGCGAATCACCGGCAAGCCGCTGGCCCGCGAATACTGCCTGATGGACCTGCTCAAGCGCCCGGAACTCGGCTATGCCGACGTGGCTGCGGCCAAGGGTGAGCCGGTGAGTGACGAGACGGTCGCCGAACAGGTCCAGATCCAGGCCAAGTACCAGGGCTACATCGATCGTCAGCAGGACGAGATCGACAAGCTCAAGCGACACGAGTCCATGGCCCTGCCCGCCGATCTCGACTACAGCCGAGTCGAGGGGCTGTCCCACGAGATTCGCCAGAAGCTCGCCGAGGCGCGCCCCGAGACCCTGGCCCAGGCCGGGCGGATCAGCGGGGTGACCCCGGCGGCAGTATCGATCCTGCTGATTCACCTCAAGAAACGCCGGTTGCTCGATGATCGCGAGGTGGCCAGCGGATGAGTCAGGCGATGTCCCCGGCCCTGCAGCAGCGACTGCACGAGCGCTTGAGCGAGGGCCTTGCCGCCCTCGAGATCAAGGCCACCGCCGCCCAGCTTGACCAGCTTCTGGCCCTGGTGGGTCTGTTGCACAAGTGGAACCGGGCCTATAACCTCACGGCGGTACGCGATCCGCTGGACATGGTCTCTCGCCACGTGCTCGACAGCGCCGCGGTGCTGCCCTGGGTCAAGGGCCCACGGGTGCTCGACGTGGGCGCGGGGCCTGGCCTGCCCGGCCTGGTGCTGGCGATCCTCAACCCCGAGCTCGACGTCAGCCTGCTCGACAGCAACGGCAAGAAGGTGCGCTTTCAGCGTCAGGCGGTGATGGAACTTGGGCTTGCCCGGGTGACCCCGATCCAGGCGCGAGTGGAAGCCTATACCCCGGCCGAAGGCGGGTTCGATCAACTGATCTCGCGGGCCTTTGCCAGCCTCGAGGACTTCGTCGAGCTGACCCGGCCGCTGCTGGCGCCCCACGGCCAGTGGCTGGCGATGAAAGGGCCGGCGGTGGACGGCGAGCTTGAACGCCTGGAGGACGACGTGCGCTGTGTCTCGCGCCATGCGTTGAGGGTGCCGTACGAGTCAGCGGGTCGAGAACTGGTTATGCTGGAACCCGAGGCCGGGGGCCGCTAGGCTCGGGCTTGGGGTTCGGTTTCACGATTTTGCCGCCACCAGCCACCCGAGAATTTCCACGCAAGGATGACGTCGTGACCAAAATCATCGCCTTGACCAACCAGAAGGGTGGGGTCGGCAAGACCACCTCTGCCGTCAACCTGGCCGCCAGTCTGGCGTCGCTGGATCGCCGCGTACTGCTGGTCGATCTCGATCCCCAGGGCCACGCCACCATGGGCAGTGGTGTCGACAAGCACAGCCTCGAGGGCAGCGTGCTCGACGTCATCCTGGGCGACAAGCGCCCGGTGGAGGTCATCCTCGACTGCCCCGAGGCGGGCTACGCCCTGCTGCCCGGCAATGGCGACCTGACCGCCGCCGAGGTCGAGCTGCTCGATCGTGGTGAAGGCCGCGAGCGGGCGCTGGCCAAGGCGCTGGACGAAGTCGCCGGCGAGTACGACGTGGTGATGATCGACTGCCCACCGTCGCTGAACATGCTCACCGTCAATGCGCTGACCGCCGCCGATGGGGTACTGATACCGCTGCAGTGCGAGTTCTATGCCCTGGAAGGCCTGTCGGCGCTGCTCGACACCGTCGAGCAGATCAAGGACAGCGTGAATCCGGGCCTCGAGATCTTCGGGATCCTGCGCACCATGTTCGACGCCCGCAACAGCCTGACCCGGGACGTCAGCAAGCAGCTGCGGGACTACTTCGGCGATGCCCTGCTCAAGACCACCATTCCACGCAACGTGCGGGTTGCCGAGGCGCCGAGTCACGGCCTGCCGGTGACCAAGTACGCACGCTTCTCGCGGGGCAGCCAGGCCCACCGGGTGCTGGCCAAGGAACTGATTCGTCGGCTGTCGCTGTAGCCCCGGCCAGGGTGGCAAGGGCCAGCAGTGTCGAATTTTTGAGCGTGCTGTGATGAGGATGAATCGATGACGCGCAAACGCGCCCTGGGACGAGGACTGGATGCGCTGATCGGGGCCGGTGCCCGCCGCCGCGAGAGCCTCGATCTGCCCGAGGTGGATGCCGAGCTGACGACCGACGGCGACGAAGACGCCACGGTGGTGCCGCCTCCCGCGCCGGAGGAACGTCTGGAGCGCCTGCCGCTGGGCCAGCTCAGCCGTGGACGCTACCAGCCAAGGCGCGATATCCAGCCCGAAGCGCTGGAGGAGCTGGCCGACTCGATCCGCGCCCAGGGCGTGATGCAGCCCATCGTGGTGCGTCCGATCGGTCCCGACCGCTATGAGATCATCGCCGGTGAACGCCGCTGGCGGGCCTCCCAGCTGGCCGAGCTGGACGTCATCCCGGCGGTGATCCGCGAGGTGACCGACGAGGTGGCCCTGGCGCTGGCACTGATCGAAAACATCCAGCGTGAGAACCTCAACCCGGTGGAGGAGGCGCTGGCGCTCAAGCGTCTGCTCGACGAATTCGAACTGACCCAGCAGCAGGTCGCTGACGCCGTGGGCCGTTCGCGTACCCAGGTGACCAACCTGCTGCGCCTGCTGGCGCTGGACCCCGAGGTGCAGACGCTGCTCGAACGCGGTGACCTGGACATGGGCCATGCCCGCGCCCTGTTGACCCTGCCGGCGGCCAAGCAGCGCAAGGCGGCCCATGAGGTGGTCAACAAGGACCTGACCGTGCGCGCTACCGAGGCGCTGGTCAAGCAACTGGCCAATGGCAAGCCAAAGGCCGCCAAGACTGCGCCGAATCAGGACGTGGCCCGGCTGGAGACCCGTCTGGCAGATCTGCTCGGCGCCCCGGTCAAGATCAGCCACGGCAAGGCCGGCAAGGGCAAGGTCACCATCCAGTACTCGAGCCTCGACGAGCTCGACGGCATCCTGGGCCACATCCGCTGAGTGGCGACGACCAGAGACAGCGACCGGGTTGCGCGTATCAGCGTAGTAAACCACTTAGGTCGCTAATCACTTTAGCGGCCTTTTCTCCGCATTTGGTCGTAAGCCAGCGCGAAGTGACGACAAATCGTCACGTCTTTGGTTGAAGCCGTTAGGGGGCTTCCCTATAATCGCGCCGGAGTCTGCCGGTGGTCTGTCGCCGGCGATCACGATGGATGACGAGTTCGCGCCAAGAGGCGCGTCGGGAGAGACACTTGGCGGCCAGGATCCAACGACCCCAGGTGCAGCGCCTGCTGATGGCACAGCTCGCTGTGCTGGCGCTGACCAGCGTTGCGGCGGCTGGCATCGACGGTATCTCCGGCGCTTCCTCGGCGGCCCTGGGCGGGCTGGTGGCCTTTTTGCCCAATGTGTTCTTTGCCTGGTGTGTGTTCCGGGCGCAGGGCGCACGCTACTCCAAGGCCATCGTCAACAATTTCTATCGTGCGGAAGCCGGCAAGTTCGGTTTGACGGCGGCGCTGTTCACCCTGGTGTTCATCGCAGTGCCTCCCTCAAACCCGACTTTTTTCTTTGGCGCTTATGTGGTGACGCTGTTCGTTCATTGGCTGGGGCCCTGGCTGGTGAAACGACCGTCGCACACCTGACAACGAGGCAGACATGGCAGGCACGAATCCGACTCCGACGGAATATATCCAGCACCACCTGCAGAACCTGACCTTCGGGCTGCACCCGGACAATGGCTGGTCGATCGCCCATTCCGCCCAGGAAGCTTCTGACATGGGCTTCTGGGCCGTTCACCTCGATACCCTCGGCTGGTCCGTCGGTCTCGGTCTGATCTTCCTGTGGCTGTTCAAGAAGGCGGCCAACACCGCTACCACCGGCGTGCCTGGTGCGCTGCAGAACTTTGTCGAGCTGATGGTCGAGTTCGTCGACAACTCGGTCAAGGACACCTTCCACGGCAAGAGCAAGCTGATCGCGCCGCTGGCGCTGACCATCTTCTGCTGGGTCTTCCTGATGAACCTGATGGACCTGGTGCCGGTGGACTTCCTGCCGCTGCTGGCGGCCAAGATCGGCGCCCTGTTCGGCGCGGACCCGGCCCACGTCTACTTCAAGGTGGTACCGACCACCGACGTCAATGCCACCCTCGGCATGGCGCTGTCCGTGTTCGGCCTGATCATCTTCTACACCATTCGTGCCAAGGGCTTCTCCGGCTTCATCGGTGAGCTGACCCTGCACCCGTTCAACTCACCCAACAAGCTGGTCCAGGCGCTGTTCATCCCGGTCAACTTCCTGCTCGAGACCGTGACCCTGATCGCCAAGCCGATCTCCCTGGCCCTGCGACTGTTCGGCAACCTCTACGCCGGTGAGCTGATCTTCATCCTGATCGCGATGATCGGCCTGTGGCAGCTGCCGCTGCACTTCACCTGGGCGGTGTTCCATATCCTGGTCATCACCCTGCAGGCCTTCATCTTCATGATGCTGACCATCGTCTACATGAGCATGGCGGTGGAGAAGCACTGACGGTTTCGCTTCAACCCTAAACCCTTAACCCTAACCCACTGATAAACCTTAGTTTCAACTAAAAACTGGAGAGACCACCATGGAAGCACAAGTTCTGGGTATGACCGCCATCGCCGTGTCCCTGCTGATCGGCCTGGGTGCACTCGGCACCGCCATCGGCTTCGGTATCCTCGGCGGCAAGTTCCTGGAAGGCGCTGCACGTCAGCCGGAAATGGTTCCGATGCTGCAGGTCAAGATGTTCATCGTCGCCGGCCTGCTGGACGCCGTGACCATGATCGGTGTTGGTATCGCGCTGTTCTTCACCTTCGCTAACCCGTTTGTCGGTTAATGTCCGACCGCTCGTCCCGAGCCGTCGATCCGTTAACCCCAAACCCGTAACGCGAGAGGTGCTGGCGTGAACCTGAACCTTACCCTAGTCGGCCAGGCTATCGCCTTTGCGTTCTTCGTCTGGTTCTGCATGAAGTTTATATGGCCGCCGGTCATGCAAGCTCTGCAGGAACGCCAGAAGAAGATCGCCGATGGTCTGGATGCTGCCAGCCGTGCGGCGCGTGATCTCGAGGTGGCCGAGAAAGAGGCCGACGAGACCCTGCGCAAGAGCAAGCAAGAGGCGGCCGAGATCCTGGAACAGGCCCAGAAACAGGCCAACCAGAAGCTCGAGCAGGCACGCGAAGACGCCCGCCTTGAAGGCGAGCGCATGATTGCCAAGGCCAAGTCCGAGATCGAGCAGGAAGTGGCACGCGCGAAGGAAGACCTGCGCGCACAGGTGTCCCGTCTGGCGGTCCTGGGCGCTGAGCGAATCCTGGAGTCCTCCATCGACGAGAAGCAGCACGCTGCCATCGTCGACAAACTCGCCAAAGAGCTCTGAGGAGGTGCCCCATGGCGGAAACGTCAACTATCGCTCGCCCGTACGCCAAGGCTGCCTTTGAGCACGCCGTGGCCAAGGACGCGCTCGACGAATGGTCCGGCATGCTGGCCAGGGTCGCGCAGGTCGTCGGCGACGACGACATGCGCGCCCGGGTGCTCGGCAATCCCAAGCTGTCCAGCGCACAGAAGGCTGATGTTGTCGTCGACGTCTGTGGTGACGCCGTCAATGACGACCTCAAGAACTTCGTTCGCCTGGTCGGCCAGAAGGGTCGCCTGGCGGCGCTCGGCGCCATCGCCGAGCAGTTCGAGGTGCTCAAGGCCCAGCAGGAAAAGCGGGTAGAGGTGGAAATCGTTTCCGCCTTCCCGCTGGCCGAAGCCCAGGAACAATCGCTCGCGAGTGCACTGGCCAAGCGTCTGAACCGCGAAATCTCCATTACCACTCAGGTGGACAAGACTCTCCTGGGCGGCGTGATCCTGCGTGCCGGCGACACCGTCATCGACGGTTCGGTACGTGGTCGATTGAACCGCCTCCAGGAAGCCCTTTCCGCCTGAGTCTGAGGGACATGGCATGCAGCAACTGAATCCTTCCGAGATCAGCGACATCATCAAGCAGCGTATCGAGAAGCTTGACGTCGCATCCGAAGCCCGTAATCAGGGCACGATCGTCAGCGTATCTGACGGTATCGTGCAGATTCACGGCCTCGCCGACGCAATGTTCGGTGAGATGATCGAATTCCCCGGCGGCATCTTCGGGATGACCCTGAACCTCGAGCGCGACAACGTCGGTGCCGTGGTACTGGGTGATTACCTGCAGCTGGAAGAGGGCATGACTGCCCAGTGTACCGGTCGCATCCTCGAGGTGCCGGTGGGTCCCGAACTGCGCGGCCGCGTGGTCGACGCCCTCGGTAACCCCATCGACGGCAAGGGCGACCTGGGCACCAAGGAAACCGACGCGGTCGAGAAGGTCGCACCTGGCGTCATCACTCGTCAGTCCGTCGACGAGCCGATCCAGACCGGTTTCAAGTCCATCGATGCCATGGTGCCGATCGGCCGCGGTCAGCGTGAGCTGATCATCGGCGACCGTCAGATCGGTAAGTCGGCGATCGCCATCGACGCGATCATCAACCAGAAGGGCACCGGCGTCACCTGTGTCTACGTGGCCATCGGTCAGAAGCAGTCGACCATCGCCAACGTGGTGCGCAAGCTCGAAGAGCACGGCGCCATGGAGCACACCATCGTGGTCGCCGCCGGCGCCGCCGATCCGGCCCCGATGCAGTTCCTCGCCGCCTACTCCGGCTGCACCATGGGCGAGTACTTCCGCGATCGCGGTGAAGACGCGCTGATCGTCTATGACGATCTGTCCAAGCAGGCCGTGGCCTACCGCCAGGTGTCCCTGCTGCTGCGTCGTCCGCCGGGCCGTGAAGCCTTCCCTGGCGACGTCTTCTACCTCCACTCCCGTCTGCTCGAGCGTGCCGCGCGTGTCAACGCCGACTACGTCGAGAAGTTCACCAACGGTGAAGTGAAGGGCAAGACCGGCTCGCTGACCGCACTGCCGATCATCGAGACCCAGGCCGGCGACGTGTCTGCCTTCGTTCCGACCAACGTGATCTCGATCACCGACGGTCAGATCTTCCTCGAGACCGACCTGTTCAACTCAGGCATCCGCCCGGCCATCAACGCCGGTCTGTCGGTGTCTCGTGTGGGTGGCTCGGCACAGACCAAGATCATCAAGAAGCTCGGCGGCAGCGTGCGTCTGGCTCTGGCCCAGTACCGCGAGCTCGCGGCCTTCTCCCAGTTCGCCTCCGACCTGGACGAAGCCACCCGCAAGCAGCTCGAGCACGGTCAGCGCGTCACCGAGCTGATGAAGCAGAAGCAGTACTCGCCGATGTCGGTTGCCGAGATGGCGATCTCCCTGTTTGCCGCCAACGAAGGCTTCCTGGACGACGTCGACGTCAACAAGGTGCTGGACTTCGAACATGCACTCCACGAGTACATGAAGTCCGAGCACGGCGAGTTGCTCGACAAGATCAACGAGTCTGGCGACTACAACGACGAGATCAAGGACGGCCTGAAGCAGGGTCTCGAGAAGTTCAAGTCCTCTCAGAGCTGGTAAGCGTCCACTGGCCCGCCGCAAGGCGGGCCAGATGGTCGAACAGGATTCTGAGGGTCACCGAACAAGGGTAGATCGCCATGGCAGTCGGAAAAGAGATTCGCACGCAGATTGCGAGCATCAAGAACACGCAGAAGATCACCAATGCGATGCAGATGGTGGCGGCGTCGAAGATGCGCAAGACCCAGGAACGGATGTCGGCGAGCAAGCCTTACGCCGAACAGATCCGTCACGTGGTGGGTCATCTCGCCCAGGCCAACCCGGAATACAAGCATCCGTGGATGGAAGAGCGTGAGGCCAAGCGCGTCGGTTACATCGTCGTCTCCAGCGATCGTGGTCTCTGTGGCGGCTTGAACGTCAACCTGTTCAAGGCGACGGTCAAGGACGCTCAGGCGTGGCACGAGAAGGGCGCCGAGCTCGACTTCTGTGCCCTCGGCAGCAAGGCCAGCAGCTTCTTCCGCAAGTATGGGGGAAGCCTGGTCGCCGCCAAGAGTGGCCTGGGGGAAACGCCGAGTCTTGATGATCTGATCGGCAGCGTGAAGGTGATGCTGGATGCCTACGATGAAGGCAAGCTGGATCGTCTTTACGTGGTGCACAACGAATTCGTCAATACCATGACCCAGAAGCCGGTCGTCCGTCAGCTGCTACCGCTGACCGAGGACACCGCAAAGGTCGAGGAAGACGACGAGAACAAGCGTCCCAGCAGCTGGGACTACCTGTATGAGCCGGATGCCAAGGCGCTGCTCGACAGCCTGCTCGTGCGCTACGTTGAAGCGCAGGTGTATCAGGCGGTGGTCGAGAACACAGCGTGCGAGCAGGCGGCACGCATGGTTGCCATGAAGAGCGCGACCGACAACGCGGGCAATCTGATCGACGATCTGGAGCTGGTGTACAACAAGGCCCGTCAGGCGGCCATTACCCAGGAAATCTCCGAGATCGTTGGCGGTGCCGCCGCTGTTTAAGGCATGCAGGTTTCATTTGCAGGTATTAGAGAGGAACCAAGATGAGCGGACGTATCGTACAAATCATCGGCGCGGTGATTGACGTAGAGTTTCCGCGGGACGATGTTCCCAAGGTCTACGACGCGCTGAAGGTCACCGAAAAGGAGACCATCCTCGAAGTCCAGCAGCAGCTGGGCGACGGCGTGGTGCGCTGCATCGCCATGGGCTCGACCGAAGGGCTCAAGCGCGGCATGAACACCGATAACACCGGCGCGGCCATCTCCGTCCCGGTCGGCCAGGAAACCCTGGGCCGCATCATGAACGTGCTCGGCGAGCCGATCGATGAGGCCGGTGAGATCGGCGAGCAGGAGCGCATGCCGATCCACCGCGAGGCTCCGGGCTACGCCGACCAGGCGGCCACCAACGAGCTGCTCGAGACCGGCATCAAGGTCATCGACCTGGTGTGCCCGTTCGCCAAGGGCGGCAAGGTCGGTCTGTTCGGCGGTGCCGGTGTCGGCAAGACCGTCAACATGATGGAGCTGATCCGTAACATCGCCACCGAGCACAGCGGTTACTCCGTGTTCGCCGGTGTCGGTGAGCGTACTCGTGAAGGTAACGACTTCTACCACGAGATGCAGGAGTCCAACGTTCTCGACAAGGTGGCACTGGTCTACGGCCAGATGAACGAGCCGCCCGGGAACCGCCTGCGTGTGGCCCTGACCGGTCTGACCATCGCCGAGAAGTTCCGTGACGAAGGTCGTGACGTACTGTTGTTCGTCGACAACATCTACCGTTACACCCTGGCCGGTACCGAGGTGTCCGCACTGCTGGGCCGTATGCCGTCCGCGGTGGGTTACCAGCCGACCCTGGCCGAGGAGATGGGCGTTCTGCAGGAGCGTATCACCTCCACCAAGACCGGCTCGATCACCTCCGTGCAGGCCGTCTACGTGCCCGCGGATGACTTGACCGACCCGTCTCCGGCGACCACCTTCTCGCACCTGGACGCCACCGTGGTACTGGCGCGTTCCATCGCCGAGCTGGGTATCTATCCGGCCATCGACCCGCTGGACTCCACCTCTCGCCAGCTTGATCCGCTGGTGGTGGGCGACGAGCACTACAACGTCGCGCGCGGTGTTCAGGGCGTGCTCCAGCGCTACAAGGAGCTCAAGGACATCATCGCCATCCTGGGTATGGACGAGCTGTCCGACGAAGACAAGCAGATCGTGGCACGTGCGCGTAAGATCCAGCGCTTCCTGTCACAGCCGTTCTTCGTTGCCGAGGTGTTCACCGGCTCTCCCGGCAAGTACGTGTCGCTGAAGGAGACCATCCGTGGTTTCCAGGGCATCCTGGACGGCGAGTACGACGAGCTGCCCGAGCAGGCCTTCTACATGGTCGGCACCATCGACGAGGCCGTCGAGAAAGCCAACCAGATGAAGTAATCCCTCTAACCGGGAGACGTCATCATGACGAAAACCATCCAATGCGAGATCGTCAGTGCCGAAGCCTCGGTCTACTCCGGTAGTGCCGAGCAGGTGGTGGCGGCTGGCATCCTGGGGGATCTTGGCATCCTGGCCGGCCACACGCCGCTGCTGACCGAGCTGGCTCCGGGCCCTGTGCGGGTGCTCAACGAAGGCAGCGAGGAGCACTTCTACGTCTCCGGCGGCTTTATCGAAGTGCAGCCCGAGAAGGTGATCGTGCTGGCCGACACGGCGGTTCGCGCATCCGATCTGGATGAAGCGGCCGCCGAAGAGGCCCGCAAGCAGGCCATCAAGGCCATGGAGGACAAGTCGGCGGAGCTGGATTACACCCGCGCCGCGGCGGAACTCTCCGAGGCCTTGGCCCAGCTGCGTACCATCCAGCAGCTGCGCAGGAAGGCCGGCAAGGGCTAAGTTCCCTGGCGCCGATGCCCCACGCCCCCCGAATGGCTGACATTCGGGGGGCGTTTTCGTTGGTGATGACGGCAGCGAACCGCGACTGACGCTGCTTCGTTGCTTGCCTTGTGTCTAATGTTCATCCAGACATGGCATCATGTCGCCTTTTCGAGCAGCCCCGATAGGTCGTCTCTTGGGGACACTGCGCCTCAGCGATTTGCGGCAAGGACGCCGGCCATGAGGAGACGCCCATGAATCTGACCCCCAGCCTGGATGCGCACAAGCAGGTGCTGCTGCGTGCCCTCGATCCCCGCGACAGCAAGACGCTGGAAGCCCGCCTGCCCGAGATTCGCTCGGCGGATCTGGCCGAGATCCTCGAGCGAATGATCGAGGATGAGGACCGCCTGGACAGCGCCGTGGCGCTGTTGGCCTGCCTGCCGGTGGGGCGCCAGGCCAGCGTGTTTGGTCACCTGCCGTTCGAGGCCCAGGATGCCATGGCGTCGCGCATCGAGGACGCCTGGCTGTCGCGGATCCTCGACAAGATGGGCTCGGACGAACGTGCCGACCTGTTCAAGGTGCTGGGAGATGATCGCAAGGAGGCGCTGTTACGGCGCATGGCGCGGCGCGAGCGCGAGGCGCTCAAGCGCCTGGCGAGCTACGAAGAGGGCACCGCCGGCGCCCTGATGACCGCCGACTATGTGGCGATCCCGATGGGGCTCACCGTGTCCCGGGCGATGATGCGGGTGCGCCAGACCGCACCCGACGCCGAGACCGTCTACCAGCTGTACGTGGTGGACGAGCACGGCCGCCTGGCCGGCACCATGTCACTGAGACAGCTGATGGTGGCACGGCCCCAGGCGATCATCGACGAGCTGATGATCCACGACGTCATCAGCATCGGTGTGGACGCCGAGCAGGAAGAGGTCGCCCGGGTGGTGGCACGCTACGACCTGCTGGCGTTGCCGGTGACGGACACCGACGAGCGACTGGTCGGCATCGTCACCCACGACGACGCCATGGACGTGGTCGAGTCCGAGGCCACCGAGGACATCCACAAGGGCATGTCGATCGGTCAGCTGGAAGGTGGCGTGTCCCGGGTGCCGCTGTGGAGCCTGTATCGCAAGCGAGTGATCTGGCTGGTATTGCTGGTGTTCGGCAACCTCTTCTCGGGAGCCGGCATCGCCCACTTCGAGGACACCATCGCCGCCCAGGTGACCCTGGTGTTCTTTCTGCCGCTGTTGATCGGCAGCGGTGGCAATGCCGGCGCCCAGGCCGCCACCCTGATGGTGCGAGGCATGGCCACCGGTGACGTCGGCATCAAGGACTGGAGCAAGCTGCTCGGCCGAGAACTGCTGGTGGCAGGCTCGCTGGGACTGACCATGGCCCTGGCGGTGGCCCCCATCGGGGTCATTAGAGGTGGTGAGGCGGTGGCCTTGGTGGTGGCCATCAGCATGATCTGCATCGTCTTGTTCGGCAGCCTGCTCGGCATGTGCCTGCCGTTCGTGCTCGATCGGCTGGGCTGGGATCCGGCCACCGCCTCGGCACCGCTGGTCACCACCCTGATCGACGCCTCCGGGGTGGTCATCTACTTTTCCATCGCCACGCTGGTACTGATGGGAACTTGATCGACCGCAGCGGGGGCGGCCAGGGGCCCCCTGACAGCGGACAAGAACGCCCGTGGAGTGTATGCTCTTGCGGGCGTTTTGCCTGTTACCCCTCGCTTACGGGTCACTCCATGGATTGGCTACAGATTGTCGTTCTCTCCCTGATTCAGGGAATCACCGAATTTCTTCCGGTATCGAGCTCCGCCCACCTGATACTGGTCCCCGTGTTCAGCGACTGGCCGGACCAGGGACTGGCCTTCGACGTGGCCCTGCACCTGGGTAGCCTTGGCGCGGTGGTCATCTATTTCCGCGACGAGATCCTGCGCATGCTGTCGAGCTGGTGTGCCAGCGTCGCCGGTCGCGGCACCGATCAGGACGCTCGGCTGGCCTGGTGGGTGATCCTCGCCACCGTTCCGGTGGGGCTGGCCGGACTGCTGTTCAAGGACGTCATCGAGCAGTATGCCCGCTCGCCCATGGTGCTGGCGTTCGGTCTGATCTTCTTCGGCCTGCTGCTGGGGCTGGCCGACTGGCGCTTCAGGGGTTCGCGCAGCGAGTATCAGCTGCGCTGGAGCGATGCCCTATGGATCGGCATTGGCCAGGCGCTGGCGCTGATCCCAGGCACTTCGCGCTCCGGCATCACCATCACCGTGGCACTGATGCTGGGCATGGGGCGCGAAGCCGCGGCCCGCTTCTCGTTTCTGCTGTCGATTCCGGTGATCGTGCTGGCGGGAGGGCTCGAAGCCTGCGAGCTGATTCAGACGGGTGTCGATGTGCACTGGGGTGACATGGCGCTCGGCACGCTGCTGGCCGGCGTCAGCGCCTACCTGTGCATCCATTTCTTCCTGTCGTTCATCAAGCGCATCGGCATGCAGCCCTTCGTCGTCTATCGCCTGCTGCTTGGTATCGCCCTGATCTGGCTGTTTGGCTGATATATCTGAAGAGACCCCTCATGACTGGATTCAAGACCGCTCGGCGTGGATGGCTGACAACCTGGCTGGCGCCCCTCCTGATGGCACTGCTGGTGTCCGGTTGCAGCGAAGAGACCACTACCCGTTCGCCGATCACCCTGGAAGGCGACATCTTCGGCACCTTCTACCAGATCACCCTGGCCGACCCGCTGACACGCGAGCAGGTCGAGGAGATCGAGCAGGGCGTACTCGACGAGATGCACGCGGTCGACGCCTCCATGTCGACCTGGCGCGAGGATTCGGAGCTGTCCGCCTTCAATCAGTCACCGCTGGGGCAATGGCAGCCGATCTCCGACGAATTCATGGAGGTGCTGGCCATCAGCCAGTCGGTCAACCAGCAGAGCCACGGCGCCTTCGACGTCACCGTCGGTAGCCTGGTCAATCTGTGGAGCTTTGGCCCCGAGGCCCGGCCCCGGGAAATCCCCGAGGAAAACGTACTCGAGCAGCGCCTGACCCAGGTCGGCATGGACGCGCTCGAGATCGACACCGCCGAGGCCCAGGCCCGTCGCCTGCGTGACGTCTACATCGATCTGTCCGGGGTGGCCAAGGGGTTCGCCACCGACGAGGTGGCGGCCTATCTGGATCGTCAGGGTATCGCCAACTACCTGGTCAATCTTGGCGGAGAGGTCAAGGTCAAGGGACGGCGTGACGGCGGCAAGGGGCTGTGGCGCATCGGTATCGAGGTGCCCGAGAACGGCGCGCCCAAGGCTCAGCACGTGGTCGGCCTCGATGATGTCTCGGTGGCGACTTCCGGTGACTACCGTCACTACTTCGAGGCCGATGGCAAGCGCTACTCCCATACCATCGACCCCCGCACAGGGCGCCCCATCACCCATCGGCTGGCCTCGGTGACGGTGGTGCATCCGTCCAATGCCTGGGCCGACGCCTGGGCCACCGCGCTGAGCGTGATGGGCGAAGAGGAAGGCATGCAGGCCGCCATCGACCAGGAGTTGCCGGTGGTGATGCTGGTGCGTCAGGGTGAGGGCTGGGAAAGTCGGGTCAGCCCCGCCTTTGTGACGCGCTTTGGGCAGGAGATGGTCGATACCCTGGGGCTGACGGTGGTGACGGATGTCGACACCCCGCTAGAATAGTAGCGCTGGCCTCTCACGACGGATCACTGAAACCGTTGGTCGGTTCGCTACTGTTGCGATATTTGCTTCGATCTTTTGTTTTAGACAAGGAGTCACGATGAGCCTCGATGTGGTGATTCTCGCCGCCGGACAGGGCACCCGCATGCGCTCGAGCCTGCCCAAGGTGCTGCATACCCTGGCGGGCAAGCCGATGGTCCGTCATGTGGTCGATACCGCCCGGGGTCTCGATGCGGATCGCACCCACGTGGTCATCGGGCACGGTGGCGAGCGGGTTCGCGATGCCCTGGCCGACACCGAGGTTCGCTTTTCCCATCAGGCCGAGCAGAAGGGTACCGGTCACGCCGTCGCGCAGGCGCTGGGCCAGCTTGGCGATGGCAAGGTGCTGGTGCTCTACGGTGACGTGCCGCTGATCCGTCGGCAAACGCTGGCGGCCTTGCTGGAGCAGGTGGACGAGCGCCACATGGGACTTCTGACCGTTACCCTGGACGACCCGGCGGGATACGGCCGCATCGTGCGTGACGACCAAGGCAAGGTGGTGGCCATCGTCGAGCAGAAGGATGCCTCTGAAAGCGAGCTTGCGATCACCGAGTGCAACACCGGCATCATGGCCATGACCAGCGCCCAGCTGAAGCGCTGGTTGCCTGAGCTGTCGTCGGACAACGCCCAGGGCGAGTACTACCTGACCGATGTGATCGCCATGGCCGCCGCCGAGGGCATTGAGGTGGCCACCGCCCAGCCGGCACGGCCGATGGAGGTCGAAGGCGTCAACAATCGCGCCCAGATGGCGCGTCTCGAGCGAGCATACCAGCGTGACATCGCCGAGGCGCTGATGGAAAAGGGCGTGGCCCTGGCCGACCCAGACCGTCTCGACGTGCGTGGCAAGCTGACTTGCGGGCACGACGTCTTCATCGACGTGGGTTGTGTGTTCGAAGGCGAGGTGGAGCTCGGCGAAGGTGTGCGCATCGGCCCCTACTCGGTGGTACGCAACAGCCATGTTGGCGCCGAAAGCGTCATCGAGGCCCACAGCATCGTCGACGGTGCAGTATTGGCCGGGCTGAACCAGATCGGTCCCTTCGCCCGGCTGCGTCCTGGCTCGCGCCTGGCGGTCAAGGCCAAGGTCGGTAACTTTGTCGAAACCAAGAACGCCGAAGTGGGCGAGGGCAGCAAGATCAACCACCTGAGCTACGTGGGTGACGCCCGCCTGGGACGCGAGGTCAATATCGGCGCCGGCACCATCACCTGCAACTATGACGGTGCCAACAAGCACCGCACCGAGATCGGTGACGCCGCCTTCATCGGGTCCAATTCGGCGCTGGTAGCCCCGGTCAGTGTCGGCGAGGGCGCCACCGTCGGTGCCGGCTCCACCATCAGCCGCGACGTCGCCGATCATAGCCTGGCGGTGACGAGGTCCCGCCAGATCGCCAAGGCCAACTGGCCGCGGCCGACCAAGGACGAGGATTGACGGACGCTTCCGCCCGATTCTGCCGTTGCGGCCCCCTCTCGATTGCTGGTCAGCGGTAGCCAATAACGAATCTCTCAAGGAGTGACCCCTATGTGTGGCATCGTCGCCGCGGTGGCCCAGCGCAACGTACAGAACATTCTGCTCGAAGGCCTCAAGCGCCTCGAGTACCGCGGCTATGACAGTGCCGGCATGGCGGTGCGCAGCCCCGAGGGAGAACTGGTGCGCCAGCGCGCGGTGGGCAAGGTGGCCGCGCTCGAGGCGCGACTGGAGGATTCGGCGCTGCCGGGGCTCAGCGGTATTGCTCACACCCGCTGGGCGACCCACGGTCGCCCCAGCGAGCCCAACGCCCATCCCCACCAGTCGCGTGATCGCCTGGCGGTGGTGCATAACGGCATCATCGAGAATCACGAGCAGCTGCGTCGGGAACTCACCGATCAGGGCTATGTGTTCGAGTCCGAGACCGATACCGAGGTGATCGCCCACCTGCTGGAGCGTGAGTCTCGCCTCGACGGTGATCTGCTCAGCGCCTTCCAGCGGGTCGTCGCCGGCCTCGATGGCGCCTACGCCCTGGGGGTCATGGCGGTGGACGAGCCCGATGTGGTGGTCGGCGCGCGCAAGGGCAGCCCGCTGGTGGTCGGCGTCGGCATCGGTGAGGCCTTCCTGGCGTCTGACCCGCTGGCGCTGCTGCCGGTGACCGATCGCTTCATCTATCTGCGTGAAGGCGACGTGGTGCGCCTGTCCGCCAATGGTCGCATCGAGATCTTCGATGCCGAGGGGACCGCCGTCGAGCGTGAGGTCCAGACCTTCGAGCATGGTGACGGCGCCGCCAGCAAGGGCGAGTACCGCCACTTCATGCTCAAGGAGATCCACGAACAGCCGGCGGTGATCGCCGCGGCGCTGGAAGGCCGCCTGGGCGACCGCTCGGTGCTGGTGGAAAGCTTCGGCCCCGATGCCGAGGGACTGTTCCAGCAGGTCCGCCAGATCCATATCGTGGCCTGCGGCACCAGCTATCACGCCGGCATGGTGGCGCGCTACTGGCTCGAGCGCTACACCGGCATCCCGGTGCAGGTGGAGGTCGCCTCCGAGTATCGCTACCGCCAGGTGGTGGTGCCCCAGGGCACCCTGTTCGTGACCCTGTCCCAGTCCGGCGAGACCGCCGACACCCTGGCCGCGCTGCGGTTTGCCATGGAGCAGGACAACTACCTGGGCAGCCTGGGTATCTGCAACGTACCGGGCAGCTCGCTGGTGCGCGAGGCCGACCTGAGCCTGATGACCCAGGCCGGCCCCGAGATCGGTGTGGCCTCCACCAAGGCCTTCACCACCCAGTTGACCGCGCTGATGCTGTTCGCCCTGGCGCTTGGCCGGGTGCGGGGCATGGACGAGGACGAGCAGGCCGAGATCGTCGCCGCTCTGCGGACCCTGCCGGCGCTGTGCAGCCAGGTGCTGGGCCTGGACGAGGCCATCGAGCGGCTATCCATGGCCTTCGCCGAGAAGCACCATGCGCTGTTCCTGGGACGTGGCGCCCACTTCCCCATCGCCCAGGAAGGCGCCTTGAAGCTCAAGGAAATTTCCTACATTCACGCCGAGGCCTACCCGGCGGGCGAGCTCAAGCACGGCCCTCTGGCGCTGGTGGACAGCGAGATGCCGGTGATCTCGGTGGCGCCCAACGACGAATTGCTCGACAAGCTCAAGTCCAACCTGCAGGAGGTCAAGGCTCGAGGCGGCGAGTTGTACGTGTTCGCCGACGAGAATGTCGGCCTGAACGCCAGCGAGGGCATCCAGGTGCTGCACCTGCCCCACGTCCACGAGGCACTGGCGCCGATCCTCTACACCCTGCCGCTGCAGCTATTGTCGTACCACGTGGCGGTGCTCAAGGGGACCGATGTCGATCAGCCGCGCAATCTGGCCAAGTCGGTGACGGTGGAGTAGACATACCGTCGGGCGATAGTATGGCAGCGGTCGCAGACTCGGCGTGACGGAAGGGAAATCTTCCCATCAACTCCAGAGAAGGTGTTGATGCAGTCCGTTCTTGTTCTTGGAGGCTAAAGAGAGTGCGGTGACACCCCGGTGTCCCGCGCTCTTTTTGCTTGGGAATGGGGGCCACTTCAGTTCAGGGATGGAGAGCAAGTCACCGATCAATCAGACAGGACTGCCGCCAAATAGCCCGGCACCGGATTTGACGATATCTCGTTGCGTTCTCGGTGGTGATGATTCTGATGTGCTATACAGTGATCAAGGCGTTGAACGGAAAGCGGCGTCGCTTTCGTTGATATTTCCACGCGTTATTTGCGGTCCCCCCTGTTGTGCTGACCTGCACGGGGTAGAGGGTTTCAGGGGAGGGCTGCTGTTTCCGGTGCACATATTGACGCCGAGAGCTCAATCTTTCCGCTACTGGTAAGGGAGCCTCAGCTCTCATCGCTTGTCCTGTCACACGCAACAGCTGACGTGTGCGAGACTCACTCGGCCAGTGTGTTTCCATCCACAGGAGCATCATTCATGAGTACTCAAAGCGAGCAGGCTCCAACCCCGGTTTCGGACGACATGCAGACGGACTATACCGTCGGGCAGGACAACTTCGAGGGCAGCCTGGGGCCTATCGGCTTCGATATACATAACCGGGTCTTCGCCATCTCGGCGCTGGCCTCGATTGTCTTCATCGTGCTGACGCTGCTGTTCCCCGAGCGAGCCGGTAATCTATTTCAGTCCATTGTCAGCTTCTCCACCGGCACCCTCGACAGCTACTTCATGATCGTGGTGGACGGCTTCATCCTGTTCTGTCTGGCACTGGTCGTGCTGCCATACGGCAAGGTCCGCCTGGGCGGCCCCGACGCCACGCCGGAGTATGGCTACCTGTCCTGGTTTGCGATGCTGTTCGCGGCCGGCATTGGCATCGGCCTGCTGTTCTTCGGCGTGCTGGAACCGGTCTATCACGCCAACGTCTCCTCGCCGCTAGGCACGCCCTCGCCCTTCGGCAGCGACGGGGAACTGAACGCTGAGGCCATCGCCGACGCCACCGCCATGGGGCTGGCCGGCACCTATCTGCACTGGGGCATCCACGGCTGGGCCGTCTACGTGGTGATGGCGCTGGCGCTGTCCATCTTTACCTACAACAAGGGCCTGCCCTTCTCCATCCGTTCGGCGTTCTTCCCGCTGCTGGGTGACCGCGTCTGGGGCTGGTGGGGCCACGTCATCGACATCCTGGCGGTATTCTCGACCCTGTTTGGCCTGGCCACCTCGCTCGGCCTCGGCGCTCAGCAGGCCAACGCCGGCATGAACTTCGTCTTCGGCCTGGACGTCAGCATCACCACTCAGGTGGTCGTGATCGCAGCCGTCACCGCAGTGGCGCTGGTTTCGGTGTGGCGCGGTCTGGAAGGTGGCGTGAAGCGGCTTTCCGAGATCAACATGGGAATGGCCGTGCTGTTCTTCTTCTTCGTGCTGTTCGCCGGCCCGACCCTGGCAGCGCTCGCCGGCTTCTGGGCCGGCCTTGAGACCTACGTGACGAAGTTCATCCCGCTGTCGGCCCCCTTCGGCCGCGAGGACGACGCCTATCGCCAATCCTGGACCATCTTCTACTGGGCCTGGTGGATCAGCTGGGCGCCTTTCGTCGGCATGTTTATCGCCCGCGTCTCCCGGGGGCGCACGGTGCGTGAGTTCGTGATCTGTGTGCTGGTGATCCCGAGTCTGTTCATCTTCATCTGGATGGGCGTGTTCGGCGCCACCGCCCTCGACCAGCTATATGCCAATCCGGCCGGTAGCCTGGTCAAGGAATACGTGATCGACAGCTACAGCCCCGAGCTGTCGCTGTTCGCCATGCTCAACGAGCTGCCGCTGTCGGGCCTGATGTCGACCCTGGGCATTATCCTGGCGCTGATCTTCTTCGTCACCTCGTCGGATTCCGGCTCGCTGGTGATCGATACCATCACCGCCGGTGGCAAGATCGATGCACCGCGCCCTCAGCGCATGTTCTGGGCCACGGTGGAAGGCCTGATTGCCATCGTACTGCTGATCGGCGGCGGACTCTCGGCGCTCCAGGCCGGAGTCACGGCCACCGCGATCCCCTTCTCGGTGGTGATGATTGTGATGTGCTACACCATCATCAAGGCGCTGAACGGCGAGCTTCGTCAGTTACGCCGTCGGGGTGGCTGAGTCCTCTCATCATGCGAAATCTGTCGGCTTTCTTTGGTTGTAGATGCTCTATCTGCTGGCACAACAACGTCGACTGACCCCGTTTTGCTGCATCCAGCTTTGCCCGGCCTCACGAGGTCGGGCTTGTTCCCTTCCTGTTGTGTAGTGCTGAGGGAAGCGTAGGCTCAAGTGTCGCCGCAGATCCAGGAGGTGCGGTCGAGGACAACGCGATATTCCGTCTACCGGGGTATGGCTCCCCCTAGCTCGATAGATCAATGTTTAAGTCATTGATGGTAATGAACACAGTTTTTCTAGATAGGCGCTAGAAGCGTGACGCGATCGGTGCCGGCAGCCCAAATCCACATGAAGTGACGAAGAGCTCTTTCCAGAGTGATGTCGGCCGAGAGGTATCGCCGACGGCGCGACGAGTCAGCGTCATAGCTGCGAGGCCAAAGGTATCCTGGCGCAGCGCCGGGAAGTCTTGAGGCGACAAAGCAGCTTTATCCGGAGTGTTGGTCCTGGGACATCGGAAACCTCGGCCTGCCAGAGGTAGTGCACCTGAATCCCGAGAGGAATGCGGCGCCCCTGGCGGCAGGGTGTTAAAGAGTCAGAATCATTTCAAGTGTCATCTGTGTTGACAGGCTCCGCGCTGCCGGTCCGAGAACCAGATCACAAAAACAGCACGTTGATGCAGTGGTATTTTCTTGAGGTCGGCCAGGCGCCGCTTCTACTGCCTATCGATATATGCTGTACCGGTACTTGATAAAGAAGAAAGCTCGTAATTTTCCATATTTTCCGGTTCTAGCATTATGAATTTGTAAGATATATTTCTATTGTTTTGCTAATTCGGACGCTTCTTTTTCGTGCTTCATTGGGCACAATATCAAACACCGTTCTCTAACCTTCATTCCTATATTCGTTAGTTAAGCGCTTGGTTATACGTGGTCGCCATTCCTGCGAGTGGTTTGCCGGCCATGCCTGGGTCTCCGAGCGTGCAGGCGTCGGTGATTCAGTTCAGCGACAGCCGCCATGACGACCGCCACGACAACGATAATGAAGGGGGACGGCGATGAGCGGATTACGATCCACAAGCGCCTTGCTGACGGGAACGGGCCTTTGTCTGCTGATGCCGATCGCGGCCGAGGCGCAGACGTCGATGCAGGAACTCAATGACCTGAAGGCCCAGATCGAACAGCTCAAGGCCCAACAGCAGGCGGCCATGCAACTGGTTGAACAGCAGCAGGCCCAGATCGATAACCTGATCAACCAGCAGGCCAGCATGCAGCAGGACGTCGCCGACGTCAGCGAGAACGTGGTCAAGCGCACCGACAGTGGCGACTTCCTGGTGGGAGATACCACGGTGTCCTTTGGCGGCTACATCAAGGCTCAGGCGGCGTTCTCCGACAATGGACTCAGCGACGGCAAGGCCAACGAGACGGTGACGGCGGGGCTGTTGCGCGCCACCGACGATGACGCCGACAACCGCGTCAGTTTCAGTGCGCGGGAAACGCGTCTGAGCTTCGGTACCAGTACACCGCTCGGTGGCGATACCATGAAGACCTATATCGAGACGGACTTCTATGGCGCCGACGACGAAGCCAACGAATTTGTTTCTCACTCCTACGCGCCGCGGCTGCGCCACGCCTACCTGAGCTGGGGCAACTGGCTGGCCGGGCAGTACTGGTCAACCTTCATGGATCTCAAGGGGCTTGGCGAGATCGACGCCTTCAGTACCCATACCGGCTCGATCTTCGTGCGCCAGCCACAGCTTCGCTATACCTATCCGCTGGATTGGGGCAGCCTGCAGTTCGCGGTGGAGAATCCCGAGGACGGCGACGACGACCAGGACACCCCGGACATGGTGGCCCGGGTCAATGTGGACCAGGAGTGGGGGCATGTTTCAGCGGCCACCGTGGTCAGGCGCTTCAGCCTGGATGACGCCGAGGACGACGACAGTCGCTGGGGGGCCGGTTACAGCCTGACCGGACGATTCCCGGTGTTCGAAAAAGACGACCTCATGCTGCAGGCCAACTATGGCAACCTGGGACGCTACATGGCGCTAGGCGCCTACCCCAACGCCAAGGTGGAGGACGGCCAGATCAAGATGGTGGAGTCCTGGGGCGCCTCGGCCATCTATCGTCACTACTGGACCGACACGCTGCGCTCGAACATCGCCTACTCGGCGACTGAACTCGACAGCAACGGTACCGGCGATGACACCGACAGCTACGACAGCTTCTTTCTCAACCTGATGTGGTCGCCCTTTGCCAACACCACGCTGTCGGCGGAGTACCAGCGCTACGACCTGGATGAGGTGGATGGCGATACCTTCGACCTGGACAGGGTTCAGTTCTCCGCCAAGTACGACTTCTAGTAGGCTGAAAATCCCCTGTGTCCGTCGGCTTTTCGGACAGAGTCCCGGCTGAGGGCAACAAGCTCCGGCGCTCGGCGCCGCTTGAAGCTTGTCAGCATCTTCCCGTTCGGCAACACCGGGCGGGGCGATGCTATGCTGGCGCCCCTGAAACCGTCGAGTCTGCCTTCTTGAACGATCGATCAGCGCAACCGCCCATGTACATTGGTCTGCCGATGTGGGCCAATCCAGACTGGCGTGGTGGTCTCTACCCACCCCACGCCGGGCGCGAGGGTTGGCTCGATGACTACGCCGCCGTATTCAACGCCGTCGAGGGAAATACCACCTTCTACAGCGGGGCGCCCAGGCCACGGACGGTGGAAGGCTGGTCCCGCCAAGCGCCACCGGGCTTTCGCTTCTGCTTCAAGCTGCCCCAGGCGCTGACACATGCAAAACGATTGCGCCAGGTCGAGACCGATGTGGGTGACTTCGTCGAGGCCCTGTGGCCACTGAAGGACCGCCTCGGGCCGGTCATGATTCAGCTCCCCAGGGACTTTGGTCCTGAGGAGGTGCCTGCTCTGGAGAAGGTTCTAAGAGATTGGCCACAAGACGTACCCTGCGCAGTAGAACTGCGCCACAGTGAATTTTTCCACAAGGGGAGCGCCGAGAGAGATATCAACGCCCTGTTGATAAGTCATGGCGCCGATCGCGTGATGCTGGATGTCAGGCCGTTGTTTTCCGGACCGCCTGAGGCCCATTCGGGATTGATCCAGGCTCGTGCGGAAAAGCCAAGACGCCCACTACACGTGCTCTCTACAGCAAAATTTCCTGTGATACGTTTCATTGGCCATCTTGACAGCGCCATCAACGAGCACTATTTCACCCCCTGGATAGACCAGCTCGCCTTGTGGATAAAACAGGGGAAAACCCCTTTTCTTTTTGTGCATACGGCGGATAATCGCGAGGCCCCGGAACAGGCCAGAAACCTGTACGCCAGAGTCGCCGATAGAATGGGGTGGCAGGCATTGCCCGGGTTTCCGGGAGATCGACAGAATCAGCTGCTTTGACCATTGTTGGCTGGCGTTTGTTATTGTCATACGCTAGTTTTGTCGGCTGTTCGTCACTTGCCACGGGCCAGAGACGGTCGCCTCCTTATCCTTGGATGGTGACTCGCCTGGACCCACCGGTCTCGACCAGCGCGAACCCTGCGCTGGGGAAGAGTGTTGTGCCGGCAGTGATCCTGCTGACATCCGTCAGACCCCTTGTACATCGGTGGATCCGTGACCCGGACCATCGAGGACGTGGCGACTACAAACACAACGCCGTCATTGCATCCGATCGATCGATGACGACACGTATCCGAAGGGTGATTTATGTCCAAAACGACACACGCGCAGTGGTCATCGCGCTTTTCCTTTATCCTCGCCGCCACCGGTTCCGCTGTCGGGCTTGGTAATATCTGGAAGTTTCCCTACATGGTGGGCGAGAGCGGTGGTGCCGCCTTCGTGCTCGTCTACCTGCTGTGCATCGGCCTGATCGGCCTGCCGATCCTGGTCACCGAGTGGATGATCGGTCGGCGTGGGCAAAGCAACCCGGTCAATGCCATGGCCAGCGTCGCGGCCAAGGCCGGTCAGCCCAAGGTCTGGGCCCTGGTCGGCGTCGCCGGGGTCATCGGTGCCTTCCTGATCCTGTCGTTCTACAGCGTGATCGGTGGCTGGTCGCTGTACTACACCCTCGGTAGCGTGACCGGTGACTTCAGCGGCCAGGACGCCGATGGTATCGGCGCCTTGTTCAGCGGCATGCTGGCAAGCCCCGGTCTGCTGCTGCTGTGGCACTCCATCTTCATGCTGCTGGTCATCGGTATCGTTGCTCGCGGCGTGACCAAGGGCCTGGAAGGCGCGGTCAACGTGTTGATGCCGGCCCTGGCGCTGCTGCTGGTGGTGCTGGTGGGTTACGGCATGACCACCGGCCACTTCGGTGAGGCGTTGAACTATCTGTTCAACCCGGACTGGTCAGCACTCAATGGTGAGGTGGTACTGGCGGCGCTGGGACACGCCTTCTTCACCCTGTCACTGGGCATGGGCATCATGATCGCCTACGGCTCCTACCTCGGCGAGAAGGTCGACCTGATCAAGACCGCACGCACCGTGGTGATCATGGATACCGTGATCGCACTCGGCGCGGGCCTGGCGATCTTCCCGATCGTGTTTGCCAACCAGCTCGACCTGGCCTCCGGCCCGAGCCTGATCTTCGTCACCCTGCCGCTGGCCTTTGGCAATATGGGCGGTGGCCTGATCCTGGGGCTGATGTTCTTCCTGCTGCTGACCTTCGCCGCCCTGACCTCGGCCATTTCGCTGCTCGAGCCGGTGGTCGAGTTTGTCGAAGAGCGCACGCCGCTGTCGCGTTCCGCGTCGGCGGTGGTCTCCGGCATCGGCGCCTGGGCGCTGGGTATCGCCGCTCTGCTGTCCTTCAACGTGTGGAGTGACCCGGTACTGTTTGGTCTCGGGGTGTTCGACCTGCTGGACAAGCTGACCAGCAAGTTCATGCTGCCGTTGACCGGCCTGGGTGCCATCCTGTTTGCGGGCTGGTTCCTCAACCGCAAAGGCGTGGCCGAAGACCTCGGTCTGTCCGGTGGCAAGGAAACGTTGTGGGTGTTGTTGACCCGCTTCGTGGCGCCCATCGGTGTGGCGGTGGTGTTCATCTCCAGCCTGTAACAGGCGCCATTGCTGCACGCCAGACCAGAGACCCGGCCTTGTGCCGGGTCTCTGCGTTGATAGGCAATGCCAGACGATCCATCGGAACCGGGCGGCAGGGCAAGACTGCCCGTACAGAGTGACCAGAGGCGGAGGTCAACGAGGTGGCAGTGGGGCCTCAGCGGGAGTCCAACGACCGTCAGTGCTTGTTCATTGATGCCTGCAGCCAAAGACATGCATTTGGGAGAGCATGCCAGGAGGGACGCTTGACGGTGCCTCTGACGCGCCTGGGGCTTTCAGGCGACAGACACCTGATGGCGAGTCTCGTCGGTGCGATTCTCGCAAGGGATGGGCCGGCCGTCGCTCGAGCCAGCGGCCAGGCCCCGAATATGGTACAGACCCGCGTTGTTGGCGGTCTGGCGCACGTCTGGCCGGCGGCCACGCGTGCTGGTTCAGTCTACCGGGTCAGTGCATTTCGTCGTCGTTGCCGTCTTCCGGCAGTTCGGCGATGTCTTCGGATAGACGCTTGAATTCCCGATGAAGCTCGATGCCGCGGCGGGCTCGCAGGTTGCGTTGGGCCGCGGTGCGGGAGCGCCTTTCGTGTTCGGCGACTTCCATGCTCATGAAGATGTCGAGGAGTTCACTCTTGACGGAGGATAACCTTTCGACATTACGCATGATCGATTCTCCTATGCAGTGAATGTGCCGGCATCCAGGACGCTGCGCGACACTGCCCTTTTACTATACCCCAGTTGACAAAAAGATGACGGTGTGGACGTCAATCCTGCAACGTTCTGCCAACGCTAGAAAAAAATCCATCCGGTTGCGCAGGGGCGGCCTGGGGGCTCAATGCATGACGCAGCACAGGGCGCATTTGACGCCGTCATGGGGCATACTGGAACCAGGCCGGATCGATAGCGACGGGCATTGCGCCCTGCCAGCTCCGGGTCCTCCCAGCCAGTCAAAGGAGTAGAGGGTGAGTCGCGCGCTGTTTGATGAAATGCGACGTCGCATGGAGCACTTCCGTCGGTCGGAGCAGAAGGTCGCACGCTTCGTATTGCGCAACCCCGACGAAGTTATCCACATGCGTATCGTCGATCTGGCCACCGAGGCCAAGGTCAGCGAGCCCACGGTGGTACGCTTCTGCCGGGCCCTGGGCTGCAACGGCTTTCAGGACTTCAAGTTGAAGTTGGCGCAGATGCTGGCGTCGGGCAGCCAGTTCGCGCAGTTCTCGATGAATGACAGCGACTCCGTGGCCGAGTTTTCCCACAGCATCTTCGATTCCACGGTGGGAACCCTGCTGTCGATCAGGGACCGGCTCGACAACGAGGCGTTGAACAAGACGATCAACGCCCTGGCCATGGCCAATCGCGTCGAGTTCTACGGCTACGGAGCCTCCGGTGCGGTGGCCTTCGACGCTCAGCACAAGTTTTTCAGGCTGCAGATTTCCACCGCCGCCTACGCCGATCCGCACATGCAGAACATGTCGGCGGTGACCCTCAAGGAAGGCGACGTGGTGGTGGCGATCTCGCAGACCGGCCGCACCCGGGCACTGGTGGCCAGCGTCAAGCTGGCACGGGAGGCGGGCGCCACCGTGGTCGGTCTCTGTCCCAGCGGCTCCCCCCTGGCGGACGAGGTCGACCTGCCGCTGTACATCGATGTGCCCGAAGACACCGAGATCTACACGCCCATGAGTTCCCGTATCGCCCATCTGGTACTGGTCGACGTGCTGGCGGTGGGAGTGGCGAAGACCCGGGGCCCCAAGCTCGCCGAGCAGCTCAAGGCGGTAAAGCGCAGCCTCAACCCGCTGCGCTATCCGGAGTCCGATCCTTCCTGACCGAGGGCGCCCTGCCTGTCCATTTATCCAGCATCGCTGTGATAGACTGGGCGCCCATTTTCGATCTCGAGCGGTGCCTTCTCCATGGACGACGTCACGGCGATCATCGACGGCCTCAATGCGGCGCAGCATGAGGCGGTCTGCGCTCCCCAGGGCAATATGCTGGTGCTCGCCGGCGCCGGTTCCGGCAAGACCCGCGTGCTGGTCCATCGCATCGCCTGGCTGATGCAGGCAGAAGGTCTCTCGCCCTACGCGGTGCTGGCGGTGACCTTCACCAACAAGGCCGCCAGGGAGATGCGCACTCGCCTGGAGGCGTTGCTGGGGATCTCGCTGCGCCACGTCTGGGTGGGTACCTTTCACTCCATCGCCCACCGCCTGCTGCGTACCCATTGGCAGGACGCTCGCCTTCCCCAGCACTTCCAGATCATCGACTCCGATGATCAGCTACGTCTGATCAAGCGCCTGTTGAAGGACAACAAGATCGATGACGAGCGTTTTCCGCCCCGTCAGGTGCAGTCGTTTATCAGCGGCTGCAAAGAGGAGGGATTGCGTCCTCACCAGGTCCGGATCAACGGTGACGCCTACGTGGAGCAGATGGTGGCGCTGTATGACGTCTACCAGCTGACTTGCGAACGTGGCGGCCTGGTCGACTTTGGCGAGCTGCTGCTCAGGAGCCTCGAGCTGTTGCGCGACAATCCTGCTCTGCTGGCCCACTATCAGGAGCGCTTCGCCCACGTACTGGTCGACGAGTTTCAGGATACCAACACCCTGCAGTATGCCTGGCTGAAGCTGTTGACCGGACAGCGCACGCCGATGACGGTAGTCGGCGATGACGACCAGTCGATCTACGGCTGGCGCGGGGCACGGGTGGAGAACATTCGTCGCTTCGAGCAGGAATTCACCGACACCAAAACGGTGCGCCTGGAGCAGAACTATCGCTCCACCAGCGCCATCCTCGACGCCGCCAACGCCCTGATCAAGCAGAACTCGGATCGCATGGGCAAGGAGCTGTGGACCGCCGGCAGTCGTGGCGAACCGATTTCGGTCTACGCCGGTTTCAACGACATGGAGGAGGCGCGCTTCATCGTCGACACCATCAAGGAAAAGGTCGACGAGGGGTTCAAGCGCCAGGAGGTGGCCATCCTCTATCGCTCCAACGCCCAGTCCCGCGTCATCGAGGAGACCCTGATCCGCCAGGGTATGCCCTACCGCATCTACGGGGGCCAGCGCTTCTACGAGCGCCTCGAGATCAAGAACGCCCTGGCCTACCTGCGGCTGCTGCTCAACCGCGACGACGATGCCTCGCTGGAGCGGGTGATCAATGTCCCTGCCCGCGGTATCGGTACCCGCACGGTGGAGGGACTGCGCGATCGCGCCCGTCGTACCGAAGTGTCGCTGTGGCAGGCGATCCACGACACCCTGACCGACGGCTCGCTCAAGGGGCGTGCGGCCAACGCCGTGGGTGCCTTTGCCAATTTGATCGAAGGCCTCGACAACGACACCTCGGGGATGGCGCTTCACGAGATCATCGCCCACGTGAATCAGCGCAGTGGACTGATCGACCATCATCTGAGCGAGAAGGGGGAAAAGGGGCAGGCCCGGGTCGAGAACCTGGAAGAGCTGATCAACGCCGCCCGTGCCTTCACCCAGGGCGAGACGCTGGACAACATCGAAGCCGGGGAGGGCATGGCCGCGCTGGAAGCCTTTCTGGCCGAAGCGGCCCTCAACGCCGGCGAGCACGAGGCCGACGAATTCGAGGACAGCGTCCAGTTGATGACGCTGCACTCGGCCAAGGGACTCGAATTTCCCATCGTGTTCGTGGCCGGGGTCGAGGAAGGCCTGTTTCCCCACCGCATGTCGCTGGAAGAACCCGGGCGCCTGGAGGAGGAGCGCAGGCTCTGCTACGTCGGGGTCACGCGCGCCATGCAGAAGCTCTACCTCACCCACGCCGAGATCCGTCGCATGCACGGCAAGGAGACCTTTCAGCGCCCGTCGCGCTTTCTGCGTGAGTTGCCGGAGTCGCTGCTCGAGGAGGTGCGTCTGCGTGGCCAGGTGTCACGTCCGGTCAGCGCCCGGCCAACGCCGTCGCGCTTCGCCCAGACGACCGTGGAGGCGAGCGGCGATCTACCTGCCTTGTCGCTGGGCCAGCGGGTACGCCATCCGGTATTCGGGGAGGGGGTCATCCTCAACGCCGAAGGAGAGGGCGAGCGGGCCCGTGTCCAGGTCAGCTTCGAAGGCCACGGCGACAAGTGGCTGGTGCTGGGCTTCGCCAAGCTGGAGGCGCTGTAGCGGGGTTTTCGCCCTGTCGGCGAGGCACCGGCGTTCGCCGGTGCCCCTCAGGCAACGTTGGAGGAGGGCTGATCGCAGTCCTCTGGCCTGATCAACAGATGGATGCCTCAGTCATGCCGTGTCGAGTCGCTTCGAACGGCGTGAGGTCCCTTGATTATTCATCGGAAAGGTCGTGGCAGGCATCCTTGGCAGAACTATTGCCATTCAGGAGAAGTAGCTTGCCGTAACTCTTGTGAAATACTCAGAAGCATATAAGACAAACCATAGCTGGCTTGCCGAGATGGCGATGCATCGCTCTTTTGATAAATCCACAAGGTTGATGAAGTTGAATGAAGGGTGGGCGAAGTGGTGATGAGTACTTTTAGTTTGTGGTTATGCTGTTGATTTTAATGGATAATTTTGGTTTATTGCGGAGAGCGGTAAAGCTATTTAAATGGACAGCATAGGGGTGTTTCTTTCCCCCAGATGGATGTTTTATAAAAAAAAGATTGTACCAAGGTGATGTTTTTTTCGATGCCGGACTCCGCCATTCGAGGTAATTGTTTTTCCAACGCGAAGTTATTTAACTCTGCTTTCACCATTCATTGCTTGCTCAAGGTCGTCGGCCGACGAATCCAGGACAGCGTCGCGCCGCTGTGACAGGCAAACTCGCCCCGGCTCCCTCTCGTCTGCGACGAATGGCATGGGCCGGGCAAGGTTGCGAGAGCTGGCGCTCGCACTGAAGAAGGAGAAGCAGGCATGAACAAGTTGGGAGCGGAGTTTTTCGGGACCTTCTGGCTGGTATTGGGAGGATGCGGGAGTGCGGTGCTGGCGGCGGCCTTTCCCGACGTCGGTATCGGCCTGCTCGGGGTCTCCCTGGCCTTCGGCCTTACCGTGCTGACCATGGCCTTCGCCATCGGCCACATTTCTGGCTGTCACCTGAACCCCGCGGTGTCACTGGGGCTCTGCGCTGCGGGACGCTTTCCCGTGTCTCAGCTGCCAGGCTACGTGATCGCGCAGGTGGCCGGCGGCGTGGCGGCGGCAGGGGTGCTCTACCTGGTGGCCTCCGGCCAGGCCGGTTTCTACCTGTCCGGCGGCTTTGCCGCCAACGGCTTCGGTGAGCATTCTCCCGGCGGTTACAGCTTGACCGCGGCGCTGATCACCGAGGTGGTGATGACGGCGATGTTTCTGGTGGTGATCCTCGGTGCCACCGATTCGCGGTCGGCCGCCACGCTGGCACCGATCGCGATAGGCCTGTGTCTGACACTGATCCATCTGATCAGCATCCCGGTGACCAACACCTCGGTCAATCCGGCGCGCAGCACGGCGGTGGCGGTGTTCGTGGGTGACTGGGCGCTGGCGCAGCTGTGGTTATTCTGGGTGGCGCCGCTGATCGGTGGTGTGCTGGGTGCGCTTGTCTACCGCCTGATCGGAAGCGCTCGACCGGTGGGCGAGCAGGCGACCTGAGGTGACTTGAGCAAGACGCAGGAAACCGGCCCGGCCATCGCCGGGCCGACCAGCGTGGTGGTGGCTTGCAGGCGAATTTCGCTTTGCCGCATACTGCTTGGCGGACACCACGCCGAGCGCGGGGAACGGCGCTTCAGCGCGGCTCCCTGCGCTCCCGGCGTCGACACTACAAGCTTCAGGAGCTCGCCCCATGGAACGTCGTTCCTTCCTCAGGACAGCCGGCCTCGGCGCCGCCGGCGTGGCCGCCGCCCCCTTCGTCAATACCGCCAGCGCACAGGAAACCATCACCTGGAACATGGTGACGTCCTGGCCCAAGAACTTTCCGGCCCTCGGCACCGGAGCCAACGATCTGGCAGCGCGTATCGAGCGGATGTCCGGCGGACGCATGAAGGTCAGGGTCCATGGTGCCGGCGAGATGGTACCGCCGATGGAGGTCTTTGACGCAGTGTCCCAGGGAACCGCCGAGATGGGCCACTCCGCTTCCTACTACTGGCGGGGCAAGGTCGCGGCTTCTCAGTTCTTTACCGCCGTGCCATTCGGCATGACCACCACCGAGACCAACGCCTGGCTGTACTACGGCGGCGGCCAGGAGCTGTGGGACGAGCTCTACGCCGACCACAACCTCAAGCCTTTCGCGGTGGGTAACACCGGCACCCAGATGGCTGGCTGGTTCAAGAAGGAAATCAACTCGCTCGAGGATATGCAGGGCCTCAAGCTGCGTCTGCCAGGGCTCGCCGGCGAGGCGATGGCCGGGATCGGCGTGACCACCCTGACCATTCCGGGTAGCGAGATCTTCACTTCCCTGCAGACCGGCGTGCTCGATGCCGCCGACTGGGTGGGGCCCTACAATGATCTGGCCTTTGGTCTGCATCAGGTGGCGGACTACTACTACACCTCGGCCTGGAATGAACCCAGCGCGGTGCTGGAGGGCACGGTCAACCTGGATGCCTGGAATGCGCTGCCCGATGACCTCAAGGCGGTGGTCAACGAAGCCGCCAAGGCCTCCAACCTGGCCATGATCAGCGAATTTGCCTTCCGCAACGCCGAGGCCTTGGACGCTCTGGTCAACGAGCATGGCGTCAAGCTGCGCTCGTTTCCGGAGGAAGTACTGGCGGCCCTGCATGACTCCTCGCAGCAGGTACTGCAGAAGCAAGTCGACAACGACGAGGCGTCGGCGCGGATCTACGAGTCCTATCGCAATTTCCAGAGCCAGGTACGCAAGTTCTCTGACGTCGGTGAATTCGCCTACCTGAAGGCCCGCGATAGCGTACTTGGCCAAGGCGAGTCCTGACGCCAGACGAGGCTCAAAAGTGGTGGCGCAGACCCGGCGGTGACGGGCCTGGCGAGGTGATGAAGGCTAGCGACGGAAAACCAGGCGCGCCACGGGCGCGCCTCTCTTTCACTGGTCTCTCTCGAAGGCCTCGCTCAGGCGTCGGATCGGACGCCGCGTATGCGACCGTTGTCATCCAGTGCCACCATCACATGGCGCGCCTCGGTGACCTTGTGCAGGTCGGCGTCTTCGGCGTCCTGGAGGGACCGGATCCAGACCTCCACGTCGATCTTGATGGAACTGTGGCCGATATCGCGCACCTCGGTGTAGACGCAGACCAGCGAGCCGACACGCACCGGGCACAGAAAGTCCATGCCTTCGATGGCGACGGTGGCGGTACGTCCCATCGCCTCGCGGCTGGCGGTCCATTCCGCGGCCTGATCCATCAGGCCCACCAGCCAACCTGCCGGGATATCGCCGTGGGCATTGGTATGCTGTCGTGTCGCGGCCAGCTGGAGCGTCAGCTGTCCCTTTGGCACGGGAACGTCATCGAGTTCTGTCATCATGGTGGGCGGCGCCTGGTCGTGGATGTTGTTGTGTCGTCATGGTACCCACCCGGGTCAGTCTTTCTCTACCGTTGGTGTCATGAAACGCCCAGGGGAGCGCATGTCTAGGTTGTCGCGTTGCATAGGTGCGCTCAAGCGCACGCTGTTGGCTCCCAGCCGGGGGCCGAGAACGCTGTCGATAGCGGTGTCGAGCGAAGCGCCGGCAGCGGTGTCGAGAGTGGCGCCGGGAGTGGCGTCGAGGCTGGTCTCGGGCCTGGTGCTTTCCTCCATGCTGGTGTCGGCGAAGGTTGCCGCCCATGACGTGGCCGGCTCTCTCGATGCGATAGGCTCGGATACCATGGCGGAGTTGATGCTGCGATGGGGCGAGCAGTTCGAAGAACAGCGACCGGGGGTCAGGCTGCAGCTTCAGGTGGCTGGTTCGGCCAGTGCACCGCCTGCCCTGATCGCCGGCACCACCCTGCTGGGCCCCATGTCCAGACCCATGCAGGAGGACGAGTCCGCGGCCTTCATCGAGCGCCATGGCTACGCGCCAACGCCGGTGGTGGTCGGCAAGGATGCCCTGGTGGTGGTGGTCAATCGCCACAACCCCTTGTCTCGACTGTCTCGAGCAGAGCTCGATGCGATCTTTTCCGACACCCTCGCGTGCGGTGCCAGCGAGAGCATCGAGCGCTGGCAGCAGCTGGGGCTCGAGCGCCCGGGGGGCACCATTCACCTGTATGGCCGCAACGCGGTCTCCGGCACCCATGGATTGTTTCGTCGCCGCGCCCTGTGTGACGGCGAATTCAAGGTATCGGTCATGGTGTCGGCTGGCTCTGCCGCCGTGGTGGCCGCCGTGGGTGACGATCCCGCAGGCATCGGTTACGCCGGCCTGAATCACTTGAATGCGGACGTCAAGGCGGTAGCGATCGGCAACGCCGAAGACGGGATTCTTCCGCGCCGACAATCGCTGCGAAGCGGCGGCTATCCGTTGTCACGGGACCTGTTGATCTACGTCAATCGCCCCCCCGAGGGCGAGCTTCCCGACGTCGAACGGGCCTTTCTCGACATGGTGCTGTCACCCTCGGGCCAGCGGGTGGTCAAGGAGCTGGGTTTCGTGGCGCTGCCGCCGTCTGTGCTGGCCGCTCAGCGACATGCCCTGGGGCTGGCTGAACTACCACGGGACGGGCCTTGAGAGATGCCAGGCCCCGGTCGGGTTGTCATCTGGGTGTCATGAAGTTGTCGTAATCTTTCGCTATATACCGATGGCCCAAGATCAATGTCTGACCCTTCTCCGATAACCTCACTGCACCAGACGAGACAGCGACGTGACCGCCTGGCGACCATGCTGATCACGGCCGGAGGGGTTGGCGTGCTGTTGGCGGTGGTCGCCATTGCGGTATTTCTGCTGGTCGAGGTGCTGCCGCTGTTCTGGCCGGATGGCGCAAGCTTTCCGCTGGAGGCGCTGTGGTCATCGCCAGACGTGAGCGGCGAGCCCGAATATCGCTGGCTGCCCCATCGGCTGGATGACGCCGCGGTGCCCCAGGCGAGCCTGGCCCCGCTGTTGTGGGGCACCTTGGAAGCGGCCGCCTGGGCGTTGGTGGTGGCGATTCCCCTGGCCCTGGGTGCTGCGGCGCACTCCAGCCTGTACATGTCTCCCGGCCTGCGCGCACGGCTCAAGCCGACGCTGGAGCTGATGGAGGCGATGCCCAGCGTGGTGCTGGGGTTTATTGCCGGTCTGGCGCTGGGGCCCTGGGTCGAACGTCACCTGGCGCAGTCGCTGTCGATTGTGGTGGTGCTGCCCGCGGCGGTGGTGCTGCTGGCGTTGGGCTACCGGTGGTTGCCCGATCGGCTGAAGGCTGCCCTGACGTTACGCTGGGCGGCCCTGTGGTTGATCCCCTGCCTGTTGCTGCTGGTGTGGCTGGCGATGAGCGTGGCGCCGATGTGGGAAGGTTGGTGGTTCGATGGCGACCTGCGCCTGTGGGTCGAGGAGTCCTGGGGACTCGACGTGCAGGCACGCAACGCCTTGATCGTCGGGCTGGCCATGGGTTTTGCCGTGATTCCCGGCATCTACGCGCTTGCCGAGGATGCGCTGAGTGATGTGCCTCGGGAGTTGGCCGAAGGCGCCCAGGCCATGGGTGCGACCCGCTGGCAGACGCTCACCCGGGTGATGCTGCCGGTGGCGCTGCCCGGTGTCTTTTCGGCGATCATGATCGGCGCCGGGCGCGCCGTGGGCGAGACCATGATCGTGCTGATGGCCAGTGGCAACAGCGCGCTGATGACGGCGAGCCCGCTGGATGGCTTGAGGTCGCTGGCCTCGAGCATCGCCATCGAACTGCCGGAAGCGGCACCCGGGGGCAGCCACTATCGGCTGCTGCTGCTGGCGGCGCTGGCCCTGTTTGCCTTCACCTTTCTGGTCAACACCCTGGCCGAGGTGGTGCGTGCCCGCCTGAAGCGTCGTTTTACCCGGCGTAAGGGGGACGCATGAAGATTCCCGGCCACACCGCGGTGGGCATGCCCGGCAAGCGGCGCACCCGAGAGGGCCCCTTGGCCTGGTTGGCAGCGGCCTCGGTGGCGCTGTCGCTGATCATGCTGGGGGCCTTGCTGGTGCTGTTGAGCGTCAAGGGCCTGTCCAATTTCTGGCCAGCGACGGTCCACCAGTTGACCCTGAAGGGCGGTGAGACGGTGATAGGGGTTCCCCTGGAGACCCGCGAACTACCTTCCAGGCAGGGGCTGGAGCGGCGCTATCTGACCGCCAATCGTGATGACGGCGGTGGCATCTGGCGGTGGCTCGCCAATGACCAGATCACCGAAGACACCACGCCGGAGGATCTGGTGGTGCTGGAGCGGCGCCACTGGGGCACCTTCTTCGGGCGTCTGGTGGCCTTGCAGTCGGGTGATCAGCGCTTGACCGGTCCGGATGCCTGGACGGTGCTCGAGTCCCGGCTGAAGGAGATCAATGCCCTGCGCGACGAACGTCGGCGTCTGACCCACGACGAGATATTACCGCTGATCCGCAGCATGGAAGACCAGGATGGCCACCGCTCGGAGGATCGGCGTCTGGCCGACCTGCAGCGCCGGGCCAGTGAGCTTCAGCAGCGCATGCAGGGCGACCTGGTGGTGCTCGAGAATGGTCAGGGGCGCCGTCAGGAACAAGCCCTTGCCGAGATACTCGAGGCCTGGCGCCCTAACGCCATGGCCTGGCATGAAAAACTCGGCCACTGGGTGCGGGAGCTGTGGCAGTTTCTGTCCCAGGGGCCACGCGACGCCAATACCGCTGGTGGCGTCTGGCCGGCGATCTTCGGCACCATCCTGATGGTGCTGTTGATGTCGATTCTGGTCACGCCCTTTGGGGTGCTGGCGGCGGTCTATCTCAATGAGGTCGCCCACCAGGGTCGATTGACCCGACTGGTCCGGATCGGCGTGCGCAATCTGGCCGGGGTGCCGTCCATCGTCTACGGCGTGTTCGGCCTGGGGGTCTTCGTCTATGGCATCGGCGGCAGCATCGATCGCTGGTTCTTCGAATCGACGCTGCCCTCGCCGACCTTCGGCACCGGCGGGCTGCTGTGGGCCTCGCTGACCCTGGCGCTGTTGACCTTGCCGGTGGTGATCGTGGCCACCGAAGAAGGTCTTTCGCGGATCCCGCTGCACCAGCGTGAAGGCGCCCTAGCGCTTGGGGCCACGCGCTTCGAGACCTTGACACGGGTGGTGCTGCCGATGGCCACGCCGGCGATGCTGACAGGCCTGATCCTGGCGGTGGCCCGGGCCGCCGGTGAGGTGGCGCCGCTGATGCTGGTCGGGGTCGCCAAGCTGGCGCCGCAGGTGCCGCTGGACGGGGAGTTCCCCTTCCTCCACCTTGAAAGGAAGTTCATGCACCTGGGGTATCACATCTATGACGCGGCCTTTCACTCCAGCGATGTCCAGGCGGCGATGCCGCTGGTGTATGCCACAGCGCTACTGCTGGTCACGGTGATTCTGGTGCTTAACCTGACTGCAATATTCATGCGTCACTATTTGCGTAAGCGTCATGGTGCCCCGGTGCGCCGATGATGCAGGGAGAGGCAATGTCCATCGATGGCGAGCTGCCCAAGCGTCAGCTGGCCCAGGCAAGACTGGGAAATCGACGCGGGGCGGTCATGGAGTTTTCCGCGGCCGATACCTGCCTGGATATCCAGGGTTTGACCCTGGCCTATGGCGGCAAGACGGCGCTCAAGGATCTGACCCTGCGCATTCCACGCCATCGGGTCACGGCCTTTATCGGGCCGTCGGGCTGCGGCAAGTCGACGCTGTTGCGCGCCTTGAATCGTCTGCACGACCTTAATGAGGACGTCAGTCGTCACGGCCAGATTCATCTGGACGGCCACGATATCCATGACCCCAGGGTGGCGGTGGCCGAGCTCAGGCGTCGGGTGGGCATGGTGTTTCAGGCACCGAACCCCTTCCCCATGTCTATCTACGACAACGTCGCCTTTGGCCTGCGTCTGCAGGGAGGCTTGAGCAAGCGCCGCATCGACGATGTGGTCGAATGGGCACTGAAGTCGGCGGCGCTGTGGGACGAGGTCAAGGGGCGTCTACGGGCGTCGGCCTGGTCGCTCTCGGGAGGCCAGCAGCAGCGTCTGGTCATCGCCCGGACCCTGGCGGTGGAACCCGAGGTGCTGTTGCTCGACGAGCCGGCCTCGGCCCTGGATCCGATCTCGACGCTGAAGATCGAGGAGCTGATTCGCACACTCAAGCCGCATCTGACCCTGGTGCTGGTGACCCACAACATGCAGCAGGCGGCGCGGGTGTCGGACTATACGGCGTTTTTGCACAACGGTGAGCTGGTGGAGTACGGCCCGACCGACACCCTGTTCACGCATCCGCGCCTGAGGCGCACCGAAAACTACATCACTGGACGCATGGTGGGCTAGCGTCCCGTCCCATGCTTCTTCAGGAGACCTTCATGGATATCACCAGCGATACCCACAGCCAGCACATCTCGAGGCAGTTCAATCATGAGCTCGAGGAACTCAAGACCCACCTGATGGCCATGGGTGGCCTGGTGGAAAAGCAGGTGCAGGATGCCGTCAGTTCGTTGCTCGACGCCGACTCTGCACTGGCCTCTCGTGTGGTCGACAACGACCGCGCGGTCAATGACATGCAGGTCAAGATCGACGACGAGTGCACCCGCGTGCTGGCACGCCGTCAGCCGGCGGCCTCTGACCTGCGACTGGTGCTGGCGGTGATTCGCGCGGCGTCGGATCTCGAGCGTATCGGTGATGAGGCCAGCAAGATCGCGCGCAACGCCATCGAACTGGTCGACGGCAACAACGGCACCCGCGGCTTCGTCGAGGTGCGCAATATCAGCGAGCACGTGCGTCACATGATGCGTGACGCCCTGACCTCCTTCGCGCGTTTCGACACCGAACTGGCGATGCAGGTGGTGCAGGAAGACGAGCGGGTCGACAGCGAGTACCAGAGCGCCATGCGCTCGCTGATGACCTTCATGATGGAGGATGCGCGTTCGATCTCTCCGGTACTGGGCATCATGTGGATCCTGCGCGCGCTGGAGCGTGTCGGCGATCACGCCAACAACCTGGCCGAGTACGTCATCTATCTGGTCAAGGGCCTGGATATCCGTCACATCGACCCTGACGACCTCAACCAGGAACTGCTCGACGACAGCAGCACGTCTTGACCTCGACGCCCTGAGCGGCGTCAATAGGCCGGCCCCGTCAGGGTCGTTGCCTGCACTCTGAGCATCGGGCCATCGTCGAGACGATGGCCCGATGTCGTTGGGGCACTGTCATCTTCAGCCACTGCCAAGGATCGATGTCATGCTGAATGCCCTCGAGGCGGTCCGCCGCGGAACCCGCCTGGTCTATAGCCAGGGCCTGCGTCGTTATGTGTTTCTTCCCATTCTGGTCAACCTGCTGGTCTACGCCGGCATGCTCAGCTACGTGCTCGGTGAGTTCGGTGGCTGGCTCGATAGCTGGATGGCCATGGTGCCGAGCTGGCTGGAATGGCTCGACTGGCTGATCTGGCCGTTGTTTGTGGTCAGCCTCGTGCTGATCGTGTTCTTCAGCTTTACCCTGGTTACCCACCTGATCGCCGCCCCCTTCTACGGCTTCCTGGCGGCCCGGGCCGAGGTCGAGCTGACCGGCCGCGAGCCCATCGATGATCGTGGCTGGCTCAAGACCGGTCTCGACGCCCTGGGCAGGGAGCTGTTGAAGCTGGCCTATATTCTGCCGCGCATGATCGGGCTGTTTATCCTGAGCTGGATTCCGGTGGTCAACCTGATCGCGCCGCTGTTGTGGGCGGCCTTCAGCGCCTGGGTCATGGCGATCACCTACCTCGACTACCCGATGGACAACAACAAGGTCAGCTTCGCCGACATGCGCAAGCGCCTGTCGGCGCGCTGGTGGCCGAGTCTCAGCTTCGGTGGTCTGGTGACCTTGATCACCTGGATCCCGCTGGCCAACCTGTTTCTGATCCCCGGGGCCGTGGCCGGCGCGGTGCTGATGTGGGATCAGCACTATCGGCAGTTGCCGGTGCTACGGCGTTGAGCAGCACTTTCTTTGGACGTACGGGGTTGAGCAGCGCTTTGAGCACCGTTATCGGCGCTGTCGATGGCCGTACGGCGTTGAGCAGCACTTTGAGCACCGCTATCGGCGCTGTCGATGGCCGTACGGCCTCAAAAGGGGAAAGCAGGGAGTCACCATGACGGCGCTGTTGCCTAGTCTTTTGCTCTATACGGCGGCTGCGCTGGCCGAGATCGCCGGCTGCTTCGCGGTGTGGCGCTGGTGGCGGGATGATGCCTCGGCCTGGTGGCTGCTGCCCGCGGTGATGAGTCTGGTGGCCTTCGCCTGGCTGCTTAGTCAGACCGATGCCGACTATGCCGGGCGTGCCTTTGCCGCCTACGGGGGCGTCTATATCGTGGCGTCACTGGGCTGGCTGTGGTGGGTCGAGCAGCGCCTGCCGGATCGCTGGGACCTGATCGGGGGCGCGCTGTGTCTGGCCGGTGCCGCAGTCATCCTGCTGGGGCCCAGGAGCTGATGGGAGCCCGCTCTGTTCGTTCTGGCGGGGCCTAGGCGCTGTCCGAAAAGTCGACGAGCGAAGGTTAGACAAGGCAAAAATCGGTGAGAAAGCGCAGTTTACGGGGTGTAATTGAGCATTTTGACCGGGCTGGCGCACCAGCCGATTTTTAACGCCGTATTACCGAGCGCAGGCACTTTTCAGACAAGCCCTAGTGCACAGCGCCGGCGCGGCCGAGCGCCACAGGGTCGGCCGCTGCCAGCCGGCTCGAGGGAAAGATGCAGCGGAAGGTTGCGCCCTCGCCGAGCCGGGAGTCGATATCCAGGCGTGCCTCGTGGCGCAGCAGCACATGCTTGACGATGGCCAGTCCCAGGCCGGTACCACCGGTGGCGGTGCTGCGGCCCTTGTCGACCCGGTAGAAACGTTCGGTAAGGCGTGGCAGGTGCCTCGGATCGATGCCTTCGCCGTCGTCTTCCACCTCGAGGCAGGCGCCTTCGCCGTAGGCACGCCAGCGTAGCGTGATATGGGCGCCGTCACCGGCGTAGCGCACCGCATTGAAGGCCAGGTTGGAGACTGCGCTGTGCATCTCCTTCTCGCTGCCGGTGAGACTGCGCGATTCTTCGACGACCACCTCGATCTGCTGGCGGCCGCCTGACAATGCCTCGGCGTCGCGCTTGACCGCCTGCAGCAGGGTGGTGGGGTCGAGGCGAACATGGTCGCTGCCGCCCTGGTCGTTCTCGAGTCGTGACAGCAGCAGCAGGTCGTTGACCAGATTCTGCATGCGGCGCGTCTGGCTCTGCATCTGGGCGACCCCCTTGCCCAGGCGCTCCGGCAGCATGCCGGCCATGTCGCTGTAGGTCTCCAGGTAGCCGGTGAGCACGGTCAACGGCGTGCGCAGCTCGTGGGAGACGTTGGCGACGAAGTCGCGGCGCATCTGTTCCAGGCGATGCAGACGGGTGATATCGCGGGCCATGACCAGGCGTTCATCGTCACCGTACAGGGTGATCTGGAACTGCAGGATCATGTTCTCGTCGATGGGGGAGGGCAGGCTCAGCGGTTCGCGGTAGTCACGGGCATTGAAGTAGCCGACGAAGCGCGGGTCGCGCAGCAGGTTGGTGATGTGCTGGCCGCGGTCCAGTGCCGGCTTCAGGCCGAGCATGCGCTCGGCGGAGCTGTTCCACCACTCCAGGTCGCCGTGGCGATCGAGCATCACCACGCTGTCGCGCATCGCCTCGGACGACTCCTGGATACGCTGCAGGGTCGAGCGCAGGCGGCGCTGAGTGATCCGCTGGCCCTTTTGATAGCGATAGAGGCGATCGAACAGCTCGCCCCACAGGCCACTGGCGGTGGGAGGTTCCTGCTGGGGGCGGTGGGTCAGCCAGTCGTGCATCGCGTGCAGGTTGCGCAGGTGATAGCTGAGCCCAAGCGCCAGGCCAAGGCCGATGCCTACGCTGGACAGCGAGAAGGGCCAGCCCAGCAAGGCGCCGAGACCCACCAGCACGGCCAGGCGCCAGACTTCTCGTCTCCACAGACGACCCACGTCAGTTCTCGGCTCCGTTCACCTCATCCCTCCTGGTGCTGCGTTGCGTCGATGGCTCGCTCAGACCTTGGCCGAAAAGCGATAACCGGTACCGCGTACGGTCTGGATCAGTTGCTGATGGGGTTCCCCCAGGGCCTTGCGCAGGCGGCGGATATGCACGTCGACGGTACGTTCTTCCACGTAGACGTTGCCACCCCAGACCTGATCGAGCAACTGGCCACGGGTGTAGGCGCGCTCCTGGTGGGTCATGAAGAACTGCAGCAGGCGATATTCGGTGGGGCCCATGTCCAGTGACTTGCCGTCGACGCTGACGCGATGGCTGACCGGGTCGAGCTTGAGGCCTTCCACCTCCACCGGGTCCTCGACGCCCCGCGGAGTGGCGCGTCGCAGAACTGCCTTGAGTCTGGCCACCAGTTCTCGCGGCGAGAATGGCTTGGTGATGTAGTCGTCGGCGCCGGCTTCGAGGCCCTGGATCTTGTTGTCCTCCTCACCCTTGGCGGTGAGCAGGATGATCGGCAGCTCTGCGGTGGTTTCCTCGCGCTTGAGCCGGCGGGCCAGTTCGATGCCGCTGGTGCCCGGCATCATCCAGTCCAGCAGCAGCAGGTCTGGCTGGTCATCGACGATGATGGCGTGGGCGGCCTGAGCATTGTCCGCCTCGAGCACCCGGTAGTCGGCCATTTCCAGCGCCACCGCGATCATTTCGCGGATCGGGGCTTCGTCATCGACGATCAGTACGGTCTTGGCGGTCATCCCGGGAGCCTCTTGGTCAGGGTCTTACACTCGACGGTGACAAATGACACCACGTCAATGTGACAATTAGATGACATTGTATCCATTGTCGAGCGACCGAGACGGGCATTTCCCTCACCCGAGGGAGGGATAGAGGCTCAGTCCGAGTCCGGCGAACAGCAATAGGCCCGACCAGTGGTTGTTGAGAAAGGCCTGGAAGCAACGGTCGCGGTCACGGCTCTTGATCAGCCGCTGCTGGTGGACAAAGGTCGCGCCCATGGCCAGCCAGCCGAGCCAGAAGAAGCCGCCCAGCGCCAGCAGGCTGCCGGCCCAGGCCAGCAGCCCCAGGGTAGCCAGCTGCAATAGCGCAATGATGCGGGTGTCCCAGCGGCCGAACAGTACCGCGGTGGACTTGATGCCGATCTTGAGGTCGTCGTCGCGGTCGACCATGGCGTATTCGGTGTCGTAGGCCACGGTCCACAGCACGTTGGCGGTAAACAGCAGCCAGGCGACCATCGGGACTTCGCCGAGCACCGCGCCGAAGGCCATCGGAATGGCCCAGGAGAAGGCTGCGCCCAGCACCACCTGGGGGAAGTGGGTGTAGCGTTTCATGAAGGGATAGCTGGCGGCCAGCACCGCTCCGATCAACGACAGCCACACGGTAAAGCCGTTGGTCAGCCAGACCAGCGCGAAGGCCGATCCCAGCAGGCACACGAACAGCACCTTGGCCTCCCGCTCACTGATGCGGCCGGTGGCCAGCGGTCGGTTCTTGGTGCGTTTGACGTGGCCATCGAAGTGGCGATCGGCGTAGTCGTTGACCACGCAGCCCGCCGCCCGCATCAGGTAGACGCCGGCGACGAAGATCAGCAGGGTGTCACGGGCCGGAATGCCCTCGGAGGCCACCCACAGCGCCCACAGGGTCGGCCACATCAACAGCCAGGTACCGATGGGGCGGTCCAGACGCATCAGCGCCAGAAAGTCGGGAATTCGGTTCAGGTATCCAGGGGGACGCAGCAGCGAACGATCCATCGGTTTCTCTCATGCTCTGGCGCAGGTCAGGCGAAAATGAGGCGTAAGCCGGGCAACAGTCGCTCCTCGGAGAAACATCGCCGAGAAGCCTTGGCGCAGCCTAGCGCGAGCCGACGGCCATGACCAGCCAGGCGGCTCGCTCCGAAGTTGGCGACGGAAGGGCGATGGCGGGGTGACAGCCGGTGAGCGACAGCTAGTCAGCCGGTGGCAGAGGCCGACAGCGACAACGCTCGGCCCATGGTCGGCATAAAGCTCTCCTGCACCAGCAGCACCCAGCCGCTGTGACGAAATACCGAGCGGCGTTGCCACAGTCCGGTATAGCCGTGGATCGGCCTGGTGTTACGGCCGATCTGAATGGCGCTGCGCTCGAGATCGGGCTGGCGAAACAGCCAGCTGCCGAGAGAGGTCTCGCCGAGGCCTTCGAAGGGAGCGTCGTGACGCTCGACGATCGGTGCCACGCTGCGCGCCACCACCCAGGGCTCCTCGTCCACGCACAGGGCGACCTCGCGCAGCCAGGCCTGCTCGTCGCTGGCCAGACCCAGCAGGTGGGCCTCGTCAGGCCACGGCAGGCCCTTGGCCTCCGCCAGCAGGCGTACGCGAAAGTGCCCGGCGCCTGCCGCCTCGATCAGGCGTTCTGTCAGGGAGTCCCGCGAGGCCAGCCAGGCGTGCCAGTCAGCGGGCACCGCGATGCCACCGGAGGCCAGCGACACCCAGCCGGGGTCGACGATATCGGCCGCGTCGGCATTCGGCGAAGAGGCTGTGGCTGGCGCGGGATTACCCGGTTCGGACCCCGAGCGCTCCTCCAGGGAGCGGAATGTGGAAGGAAGCTGTGTCATGCGGCCTCGGCAGGGCTGTCGTCACCGGACGGCGGTGCTCCGGTCGGTCGGCGCATAGTGTACCATGTGGCCCAGCACTCACCCGCTGGTGTGGCCCCGTGCGGGCCGGCCCAGCTTCAACAGCGACCGCCCGGCGGTCGTCGGCAGAGTCGAAGGAAGCGATGCAAGGACCCTTGACCATCATCGGTACCGGCATGGCGGGCATAGGCCTGGCACGCCAGGTGCGGGCGCTGGACGCCCACCGACCGATCACCCTGATCAGCGCCGACTCAGGCGATGACTATTCCAAACCGCTGCTGTCCACCGGCTTCGCCAAGGGCCTGGCGGCGGACCGGCTGGCCGCGCGCTCGGCGCTGGAACTGGCCGATCAACTGGGCGCGGTGGTACGTCCCCACACCAGGGTCGATGCCATCGATCTGGCGTCGCGCACCCTGAGCCTGGGCCAGGAACGCCTGCCCTGGTCGGATCTGGTGATTGCCACCGGTGCCAGCCCCGTGGCGCCCTTCGAGATTCCCGATGCCCTGGCCGGACGGGTGTTCTCGATCAATGATCTCGACGACTATCGGCGTTTTTCGGCAGGCCTCGAGGCGCTGGGGCGCCCGGCTCGGGTGGCCATCGTCGGCCTCGGACTGGTCGGCTGTGAATTTGCCAACGATCTGCACGCCGGTGGTCATCGCGTCTGCCTGGTCGGCCCTGAACCCTCGTTGCTGCCCAGGTTGCTGCCCCGGCGGCTGGGTCAGACCCTGAGCCAGGCCTTCATCGAGGCCGGCATCGACGTCATCCATGGCCGTCTGGTGAGCAGGCTCGAAGGTGCCGGTGGTGACATCGGTGTGCACCTCGACGACGGCCATGAGCTGGAGGCGGATATGGTGCTGGTGGCCACCGGTCTGAAGCCGCGCTCTCGGTTGGCGCGAGAGGCCGGTATCGCGACAGATAATGATGCCATCGCCGTCGATCGCTACCTTAAAAGCTCCGATCCTCGTGTTCATGCGCTGGGTGATGTGGCCTCGGTGGACGGTGTCAATGCCATGTACGTGCAGCCGCTGCAGGCTTCAGCCAAGGCGCTGGCTGCGACCCTGTGCGGTCGTCCCACCCAGGTGCGCTACGGGCCCTGGCCGGTGCTGGTCAAGACGCCGCTGCTGCCGGTGGTGGCGCTGCCGCCGATGACCGACAAGGTGCATTGGCGAATCGAGGCCGACGGCGAGGATATCAGCGCCCTGGCCGAGGATGACGAAGGGCGTCTGCAGGGCTTTGCGTTGACGGGAAAATGCGTTCGTCGGAAAGTCGAACTGGCGCGGGCGGCACCGCCGTTGCTAGGCTAGGTTCGTCAACGGCGCGGGTTGTACGCGATACAGCCGTCGTTGAAGGTGCCACCGAGGCAGGGCAATTCTATCGGGGACGACCGCCACGACGTGTGGCTGGCCGGTGTCGTATCGCCGGTTTCGTACCGATGGAAGAGGCAAGGTCCCGTCGGCGGTGGCTCTCGCTAGTCGAAAGACAGTCAGGAAGCGCTGAGCGCACCGTGATGTTCATCGTCGTGGTCAACGATCCTGTTGTCACGGCGCAGGGCCGGGGACTGCCCGTGTGGACACTCGGACAGTGTTTCCATAACAATGATGCCGGTGTCACGGCACCGGAGTATCAAGCCAAACCAGGAGGGCTGTATGCGCAAGCCAGAACTCGCCGCGGCGATTGCCGAGCGTGCCGATCTATCCAAGGACAAGGCCAGCCAGGTGTTGAACGTCATCCTCGACGAAATCACCGGTAGCGTGTCTTCCGGCCAGGACGTGTCGTTGATCGGCTTCGGCACCTTCACCGTGCGCGAGCGTGCCGCCCGCACCGGCAAGAACCCTCAGACGGGCCAGCCGCTGAAGATTCCCGCCAGCAAGACAGTCGCCTTCAAGCCCGGCAAGGGGCTCAAGGACGCAGTCGCCCGCTGAGGTGACGACTACCACCGCCTGTCCTCCAGGCGGTGGATCGATATCGCGGCCCGGTAGCGGGCCGCGCCTACCCGTCGACCGGTGAGGCAACATGACCCTGAGACTGATGCTGTGGCTGCTGGGCGTCATGCTCAAGCGGGCCTTCAAGCGCAAGGCGCGATTCCGCGAACGTCTGCAAGACCGGGGTGGGCTCGACTGGGGCATCGCCACCGAAGATCTGTCCATCGCGCGCCACTATCGCATGCGTCCCACGGGGATCGAGAGTCAGCGCGGACTGCCAGTGGATCTCGATCTGGAACTACGCTTCCAGGACAGTCAGACCGCGATCAAGGTACTCCGGCGCCCCTCCCAGCGCACCTTCCTCGATGCCATGATGGCCGGCCAGCTGCGACTGGTGGGCGACGCCCAGGATCTTGATCGGCTGCAGCGCCTGCTCAAGCACCTGTGACGCACACCTGATTCATACCCGGCCCACGCCTGGCCCACACCCGGTTCACACCTGGCCATAGCGGCCGGCTTCCTCGCCCAGCCAGCGCCTGATCAGTGGCCTGCTGGCCTCCGCTGCCTGCTCGAGCAGGGCATCGGCCAGTGGAGTGATGCGCGGCAACAGGTCGGCATCGCGCTCCAGGTCGGCGATCTTCATCTGGGCCAGCCCCGTCTGGCGGGTGCCCAGCACCTCTCCGGGGCCACGAATCTCGAGGTCCCTCTCGGCGATGCGGAAGCCGTCGGTGGTCTCGCGCATGACCGACAGGCGCTGTTTGGAAGACTCCGACAGCGGCGGATGGTAGAGCAGCACGCAGTAGCTCTCGGTACTGCCGCGCCCCACCCGGCCACGCAGCTGATGCAGCTGCGATAGCCCCAGACGTTCGGGGTTCTCGATGATCATCAGGCTGGCGTTGGGCACGTCGACACCGACCTCGATGACCGTAGTGGCAACCAGCAGGTCCAGCTCGCCGCTCTTGAAGGCGGCCATCGTCTCGGCCTTCTCGGCCGCCTTCATGCGCCCATGGACCAGGCCGACGGCCAGGCCCGGCAGAGCCTCGGTCAGCTCCTCGTGGGTCACCTCGGCGGCCTGGCAGGTCATCGCCTCGGACTCCTCGATCAGGGTGCAGACCCAGTAGGCCTGGCGGCCCTCGTCGCAGGCCGAGCGGATGCGCTGAATCACCTCGGGCCGGCGTTCGTCCGGCACCACAGCGGTGGTCACCGGGGTACGCCCGGGCGGCAGCTCATCGATCACCGAGACGTCCAGGTCGGCGTAGGCGCTCATCGCCAGGGTGCGAGGAATCGGGGTGGCGGTCATCACCAGCTGATGGGGCGTCAGCCCGCCCTGTTCGCCCTTCTCGCGTAGCGCCAGACGCTGATGCACGCCAAAACGGTGCTGTTCGTCGATGATCGCCAGGCCCAGACGAGAGAACACCACATCATCCTGGAAGATGGCGTGGGTGCCGACGATCATGCGCGCTCGACCGTCGGCGATGGCGGCCTTGGTGTCCAGGCGCGCCTTGCCCTTGAGCTTGCCCGACAGCCAGGCCACGTCGATGTCCAGCGGCGCAAACCAGTCGCGGAAGGCGCGGTAATGCTGCTCGGCCAGCAGTTCGGTGGGGGCCATGATGGCGGCCTGGCAGCCGCCGGCGATGGCCGTCAGTGCCGCCATCGCCGCCACCACGGTCTTGCCCGAACCGACGTCGCCCTGGACCAGGCGCAGCATTGGCGCGGGCCTGGCCAGGTCGGCTCCGATCTCGTCGAGCACGCGACGCTGGGCGCCGGTCAACGAAAACGGCAGCTGGGCCAGAAAGCGAGTCTTCAGGCTTCGACCGCTGGGCAGCTCCGGCGCGCCGTCCGACTGAATGCGCAGGCGCACCTCGCGCAGGCTCAACTGGTGGGCCAGCAGCTCTTCCATGGCCAATCGCCGGGTGGCCGGGTGATGCCCGTCGCTTAGCGCCTCGACGTCGCTGTCGGGGGGCGGATGGTGCAGGGTGGCGAGGCTATCGTGCAGCGAGGCCAGGCCGAAGCGCTGACGCAGGTTTTCCGGCAGGTAGTCCGGCAGCGCCTCGGGGGTCTCTTCGAGCAGCGTCATGGCCTGGTCGATCAGCGCCCGCAGACGTGCCTGGGCAAGCCCCTCGGTGGTGGGGTAGATCGGTGTCAGGTGGTCTTCCACCGGCGGTTCACTGCCACCGATCAGACGATATTCCGGGTGGTAGATCTCCAGACCGGTCGCGCCGGCGCGGGCCTCGCCAAAGGCGCGCACCCGCACGCCGGGGCGAAACTGCTGCTGCTGCGCCGGCGAGAAGTGGAAGAAGCGCAGGCTGAGGATGCCGCTGCCGTCACGTAGTCGTACCAGCAGGCTGCGGCGGCGACCGCGGACCACGTCGGCGGCGGATACCTCACCCTCGACCACCGCCTCGTGTCCCCCTCGCAGGGTGGCGATAGGGGTGATCCGGGTGCGGTCCTGGTAGCGCAACGGCAGGTGAAACAGCAGGTCCTCGATTCGCTCCACCTTGAGCCGGGCCAGCTTCAGGGCCAGCGCCTCGCCGACCCCCTTGAGCGTCGTGACCGGGTCCGCCAGCCCGCTCACGGAGTCTCCGATTCGGCGGCGCGGCAGCGCGCGATGGCTTCGGTCACCGCATCGATGGCCTTGGGCCGGGGAAAGCTGGCGCGCCAGGCGATCGCCACGGTACGTCCGGGGGGGGCTGTGAAGGGGCGGCTGATCAGCATGCCGCTCTCGTAGTGGCTGGTGCCGATGGCCGAGCGTGGCAGCACCGTGATGCCGAGTCCCGAGGCCACCATATGGCGGATGGTCTCGAGCGATCCGCCTTCGGCGGTGAGGGTATTGTTGGGGCTGTTGAGCTTGTGGCTGATCGCCGGGCAGGCCTCGAGGATCTGGTCGCGGAAGCAGTGGCCTTCGCCCAGCAACAGCAGGCGTTCATCGAGGAGGTCTTCCTTGGCGATGGTCTCGCGCTCGGCCCAGGGATGCTCCGCCGGCAGCAGCACCTCGAAGTCTTCCTTGTAGAGCGGCTTGGTGACGACGTCGGTCTCGGTGAACGGCAGCGCCACGATGATGGCGTCGAGCTCGCCATTTCTGAGCTTGCGGCGCAGCCCGCCGGTAAAGCCTTCCTCGATGTACAGCGGCATCTGGGGCGCGCCGCGGGTCAGCTCCGGGATCAGGTGCGGGAACAGATAGGGCCCGATGGTATAGATCGCACCGATACGCAAGGGGCTTGCCAACTGGTCCCGGCCGGCGGTGGCCAGTTCCTTGATGGCGCTGCTTTGCTCCAGTACGCGCTGGGCCTGTTCGACGATCTTTTCGCCGAGGGGTGTGACCTGTACCGTGGACTTGGAGCGCTCGAACAGGGCAACCTCCAGCTCCTCTTCCAGCTTCTTCACCGCCACCGAGAGGGTCGGCTGGGAGACGAAACAGCGCTCGGCGGCGCGGCCAAAGTGGCGCTCCTGAGCCAAGGTTACGATATAGCGGAGTTCTGTTAGAGTCATGATGGTGCCGATCGGCATCCTCTATCCGGGGTATTGATCGAGGCGCCAGACGCTGGACGCGCGGGTCTCCGGGCCGGAGCCTCATAGGGATTTTATATCAGGGGGACGCGGTAAAGGTGAAGACAACGACACTGATTGTTGGTTGTGGCGACATTGGCATAACGCTGGGACGCGAGCTGCTCGCCAGTGGACACCGGGTGATCGGCGCGCGTCGCCGGCCCGAGCGCCTGGCGGATTCGGGTATCGAAGGCGTCAAGGTCGATCTTGCCGACCCCGAGACGCTGGCTGAACTGCCCGATGCCGACATCCTGGTCTACGTGGTCAGCGCCGACCGCTTCGAGGAGGAAGCCTATCGCGCCGCCTACCCCGAGGGCCTGAAGGCGGTACTGGCGACCATGACCACCCGTGACAAGGCGCCTCGCCACGTGTTCTTCGTGTCCTCCACCAGCGTCTACGCCCAGCGCGACGGCGAGGTGGTGGACGAGACCAGCCCGGCTGAACCCACCGGCTTCTCCGGTGTGCTGATGCGAGAGGCCGAGCAGGCGTTGATCGAACATGATCTGCCCGGCAGCGTGGTGCGTTTCTCCGGCATCTACGGCCCTGGGCGTGACCGCCTGATCCGCCAGGTGGGCGAGGGCCGCATCGCGCCGGCGTCGCCGACCATGTACTCCAACCGTATCCACCGCGATGACTGCGCCGGGGTGCTGGCCCATCTGATCGGCAAGGCGCTGGAGGGAGCCACCCTCGAGCCCCTGTACCTGGCCAGTGACACCGAGCCGGCCCCGCTCAACGAGGTAATGACCTGGCTGGCGAAACAGCTCAAGGTGGAATGTACCGAAACCATCCAGTCACCGCTGCGTCGCAGGGCCAGCAAGCGCTGCGACTCCAGCCTGCTGATCGACAGCGGGTATCGCTTCCGTTACCCGACCTTCCGCGACGGCTATACCCAGGTGCTGAAGGAAGGCGGTTTTCTCAAGGCCGGCGTGGTGGAGTAAGGCTGGCGTCGAGCACCGGATCGACGAGGGTTTCAAAAGGTCCGACAGCGCAAGGCCGGCAACGGAAAACTGCCGGCCAGATAGCAGAAAAAGCCCGCAACAAGGTTGCGGGCTTTTTCTTAGCGACTTTTTCTTGCGGACTTTTTTGCGGTAGTGGCAACGCAGAGGCGATCGCTTGCCCCGTCTTGTTCAGGACGAACGGGAGTCACCGCTAAAAATGGCATGACAAGATAGTGCAGCGCACGTCTTGTCCGATAAAAGCGTATTCGTTTTGGTGTCGCGAGTGCGCCGAATGCATCGCCAGGGTCTGACCCTTGTCGGTCACATCCCGCAAGGCTTCAGTAGGCAAGGCGCCAGTTGAGCGCATACAGCTCGAAGCCATCGTTGGGCTCCTTGATACTGGCGTTGGAGTAGTGGGTGGCACTGATCGAAAGATCGCCGTAGGGGCCCATCCGTAGACCCAGGGCGAGACGATCCTCGAACTGGAAGGAGCTCCCCAGATCACGGTCCTCGATATGGGTGTCAATAAAGGCCGAGGCACCGATGCCGCCTTCCACGAAGACGTGGTCCCAGCTGTAGCGCAGCGCAGGACGCAGGTAGAAGGCCTGGTTGGCGCTACGGTCGTCGCCTTCGAACAGGATCACCCCGGTGCCCAGGCGCAGGTCCAGTGAGGGATGATAGCGACTCAGGTCGAAGGTCCAGTCATAGCCCAGATCCAGTGCCCCGGTGCCCTCGCTGGTGGAGCCGAGGCCGAGGGTGGGGCCTGCCGTGGCGGTAGAGGCGAGTCCCATGAGCAGGCAGCAGGCCAGCGGGCGGGCGAGTGAGGTAGTCATGGCGATTCCCCTATCCTTGTTGTGTCCTCGGGTCGTGAATCCGGCTGGCCCGAGCGCTGTTCGTTATTGTCTTTTGCAAATGGCTTTCGACACTGGCATTCGCACTCGTGCCACTGTCGCGTCTTGCCCGGATATCGTTGACGTTGCTGTGCTGTAATACGCTAGTCCCGGGTCCCACCATCGTTCGTGATTCAGGTCACATTCTTCTGCATAGCCGTGAGGTTTCTGCACAGCGGAAAAGCTCTTGTCGATGGGCCAACCCCAGGTAGATCGGTCAACAGGCAGACCCTCCGGGTGTACGAAAGGTGGTGTTCCTGTGCCTGGCCGGAGCCTACGCTCAAGGGTGCCACTATCGGTCAGATGGCAGAGCTACCCATACCGAGTTATCGACTGGATGCCAGCGTGGTATATCGGCTGCCTTCATGACTAATTGATGACTGTATTAGTTGAATTGAAGTATAAGGCCAGCAGAAACAATCTTCTGATAAAGGTTGTGCTGATTGAGTCATCGCACTACGCAGTAACGATACATGGGGACGAAATTGCTGCGGTTGGTGGGGCAGGCCCCATCGGGTGAGCTGTCGCGACAGGTCGCTCTGCAGCTTGAGAAGGGAGTCGGGGGGAGAGGAAGGACCGATCCAGACGATGCCGGGCCGGTGGAAGTAGCCTACGTGGTCGAGGGTCAGCCGACCGGGCGCACAGGGGTAGCGCTGGACCCAGCGACGCAGCTTCAAGGCGGTGGTGTCGCTCTGCTCACCGAGGAAGGCCAGCGTCAGATGAAGGTTGTCGTCGGGGATGCGGCGCCCGCCCAGTTCGGCGTGCAGCCGGTCGGCCAGCCCGCCGAGGCGTTGGCGCAGCGCAGTCGGCGGCGTGAGCGCAAGAAACAGTCGCATCCCCGGGTTGCCCAGGCAGGGAGCGAGGCCGGAAATCCAGACGCCTCGGGCCCTGACCTCAGGCTCCGTCCATCAGTCGCCGATGACCATTACCGCCTCGGCTTCGAACTGGGCGCCCTTGGGCAGGGCCTTGACGCCGACCGCGGCACGCGCCGGGTACGGCTTGGTGAAGACCTCTTCCATCACCTTGTTGACGGTGGCGAAGTTGTCCAGGTCGATCAGGTAGAGGTTGAGCTTGACGATGTCCTGCAGCGTGCCTGCGGCCTCTTCACACACCGCCTTGAGGTTGGTGAAGACCTGGCGCGCCTGGGCCTCGAAGTCGTCGGAAACCAGCTCCATGGTGGCCGGGTCCAGCGGAATCTGGCCAGACATGTAGACGGTGTTGCCGGCCTTGATGGCTTGGGCGTAGGGGCCGATGGCGGCGGGCGCCTGGTCGGTGTTGATGACAGCCTTGTTGCTCATTGTTGACTCCTGATGTCGTGTCAGCGGCAAATAGCAACACCACCACCAGGGCCGTCATCGGGATGACGGCCCTGGCGTCGGGGCTCAATTGCCAAGTCGAGAGATCTTGCCGATATGCGAAAGGTTACGCAGTCGTTTGATGATGCGTGCCAGATGGGTCCGATTACGCACAGAAAGTGTCAGATTGACGATCGAGAGGCGGGCGTCACGCTCCTCGATGCCGATGCGCTCGATATTGGCGTCGGCGTCGGTGATCAGGCCGGCCAGCTCGGCCACCAGGCCGCGACGACTTTCGACCTCGAGGCGAAGCGCCACGGGGAAGTCCTCGTCGATGGTGTCCGACCAGTTGAGCGTCAGCAGCTTCTCCGGGTCGCTCTTCAATTCCTGCAGGTTGCGGCACTCGGAGCGGTGTACCACGATGCCCTTGCCCACCGACAGATGGCCGATGATCGGGTCTCCCGGCAGCGGGTGGCAGCAGCGGGCAAACTTGATCACCATGCCTTCGACGCCGCTGATGGTGACCCTGGAGCTGTCCTCGGCGGCCTCGCTATGGGAAATTCGCTCGCCACGGTGCAGTTCCACCAGGCGACGGGCGATCACCTGGGTCATGCGATTGCCAAGGCCAATGGCTTCGAGCAGGGCGGATTCGCTCTGCAGCTCCATCTCCTTGAGCAGTCGTGCCATGACGTCTTCGCCGACGTCCTCCAGATGCACGCCAAACTCGCCCAGCGCCTTGGTCAGCAGGCGGCGTCCCAGCTGTACCGCTTCGGTATGCTGCTGATGCTTGAGCGCATGGCGGATGGCCGAACGCGCCTTGGCGGTAACGACGAAATTGAGCCAGGCGAGGTTCGGCTTGCCGCCCGGAGAGGTGATGATCTCCAGCGTCTGGCCGCTCTCCAGGCGCGATGACAGCGGGGCCAGATGGCGGTCGATGCGACAGGCGATGCAGGTGTTGCCGATCTCGGTGTGCACGGCGTAGGCGAAGTCGATCACGGTGGCGCCCTGCGGCAGCTCCATGATGTCGCCTTTCGGCGTGAACACGTAGATATCATCGGGGAACAGGTCGTTCTTGACGTGTTCGATGAACTCCAGCGAATCGCCGGCATGGCGCTGCATCTCGAGCAGCCCCTTGACCCATTCCCGGGCCCTGGCGCGGCTGCCTTCGGCGATCGGGTGGGAAGTCTGCCCGGCCTTGTACAGCCAGTGGGCGGCGATACCGTTGTTGGCCATCGCCTCCATTTCCCGGGTACGGATCTGGACCTCGATGGGCATGCCGCTGTTGCCGAACAGGGTGGTATGCAGGCTCTGGTAGCCGTTGGCCTTGGGGATGGCGATGTAGTCCTTGAAGCGCCCCGGGACTGGCTTGTAGAGATTGTGCACCATGCCGAGGATGCGATAGCAGCTGTCGACGTCGTCGGCGATGATGCGAAAGCCGAACACGTCCATGATTTCGGCGAAGGACTTACGCTGGTCGCGCATCTTGCGATAGATCGACAGCAGGTGCTTCTGGCGCCCGATCACCGTGCCCTTGAGCTCGTGCTCGTCGAGCCGGGTCTGCAGCGCATTCTGCACCTGACGGATGGCCGAGCGACGGTTGCCTCTGGCGCTGGCCACGGCGCGCTTGATGCGTTCGGCGCGCATCGGGTGGATGGCCTGGAACGACAGGTCCTCCAGCTCGACCCTGATGGTATTGATGCCGAGGCGGCTGGCCACCCTGGCATAGATCTCGAGCGTCTCCCGGGCGATGCGGCGCTTCTTGTCCGGGCGCAGCGCGCCCAGGGTACGCATGTTGTGCAGCCGGTCGGCCAGCTTGACGATGATTACCCGGATATCCCGGGACATCGCCATGACCATCTTCTGGAAGTTTTCCGCCTGGGCGACGGCCTTGTCCTCGAAGGTGATCTGGGTGAGCTTCGAGACGCCGTCGACCAGTTCGGCCACGGCTTCGCCGAACTGCCCGGCGAGGGCATCCTTGGAGACCCCGGTATCCTCGATGACGTCGTGCAGCATGGCCGCCATCAGGCTCTGATGGTCCATGTGCATGTTGGCGAGGATATTGGCCACCGCCAGCGGGTGGGTCACATAGGGTTCGCCGGAGCGACGACGCTGGCCGTCGTGGGCCTGTTCGGCATAATAGAAGGCACGCCTGACCTGCTGGATTTCCTCGGCGGGCAGATAGCCTCCGAGTCGGTCAGACAGATCGTCGATCGTGAACATGTGGCGTGCCCTGACTGCGTGATGAGAGGTCCGAAGGGCGACCCGCGGCCGCCTTCGGCACGATCATTCCTCGGAGGGCGAGGCCTGGTACTCGGGACGGAAGCGGCTGGGCGCCTCGACCGGCTCGTCCAGCACGCTGTGGTCGATCAGGCCCTCGGCGATCTCGCGCAGCGCCATGACCGTGGGCTTGTCGTTTTCCCAGGGAAGCAGCGCGTCGCGTGAGCCACGGGCCAGCTGCCGGGAGCGCTGGGTGGAAATCATCACCAGCTTGAAACGGTTCTCGACGTGTTCCAGACAATCTTCGACAGTAACTCGCGCCATTGGGCCCTTCCTGATCTGACAGACGGTGTGTCGGGCAGGTGCTGGCCTTTCGCGGTCGGCGAGACGGACTGTGCCCCCGTCGACGATTGCGCCCGGGGGTTGCACCTGCGAAGTGACAGGCTAGATTACTCGAGTCACGCCGCCTGTGACAAGACGCCGGGGTCTGGTTGCAGCGCCGAAAAGCGAGCCGTGGGAGCCGTGGGTTGCCCGCGCTCCTCGGCGACTTGCCTTTGATAGCGTGTTCTAGTCGGACAGAAGCGCCTCGAGCAGCGGGGCATGGCGCTGGCCAAGGCGTGGTGTGGCCAGGCGCTGGCTCACTACCAGGGCGCGCAGCTCGTCCAGGGCGGTGGTGAAGTCGTCGTTGATGACCAGGAAGTCGTATTCGCTGTAGTGGGACATTTCGCTGACCGCCTCACGCATGCGCGCGCTGACCACCTGATGGTCGTCGGTGCCGCGGCTCGACAGGCGGCGTTCAAGCTCTTCCCGCGAAGGCGGCAGGATGAACACCGAGACAGCCTCTGGCATCTGCTCGCGAACCTGGCGGGCGCCTTGCCAGTCGATCTCCAGGATCACGTCCTGACCGGCGGCCAGCAGTGTCTCCACTGCGCTGCGCGAGGTGCCGTAGCAGTTGTCGAAGACCCGAGCGTGCTCGAAGAAGTCACCCTGCTCGATCATCGCCTCGAAGGTGGCCATGTCGACGAAGTGGTAGTTCACGCCGTCGACCTCGCCCGGGCGCATGGGGCGGGTAGTGTGGGAGACCGAGACCTGAATGCCGTCGAGACCCTCGATCAATTCACGCACCAGGCTGGTCTTGCCGGCGCCGGAAGGGGCAGAAACGATAAACAGCGTACCTTGGGACATGGGCGGGGTCTTCACTTGGAGGCCTTGGGGATCGTGCGCCGTTCGCGGGCGACTTCGCGGGCGACAAGGTGGCGAAGTATGGCACAGTTGGGCCTGGGCCTGCATCCGCCCAGGCTGACCCGCGACGTCGCTCGGTGGGGCCATCGCTCCCCCTGGACTCTCCGTGAATTCCCCCTGAACTCCCGTGAAAAAGCGCCGTGGAGAGGGAAACGGGACCGCCTGGGCGTGCGGCGGGATCGGAAAAAGGCAAGCCGATGGCGGCGGGGGATCCGGGGAGCGTCATTCAGCCGGAGCGGAACAACGTCCGAGCATTGGCAGGGGAGCAAAAGACATGAAAGGAACAGCCTGGCGGGCGGCGTTGACGGGGGTGCTGATCCGGCTGGTGGCGCGGCTGGTGACGGCGCCCAGGCCGATCTGGTCGGGGGTCGCGCCGGTGGCACGTCAGCGGCTGTACTTTGCCAATCACTCGAGTCATGGCGACTTCGTGCTGATCTGGACCACCCTGCCGCCGCGCCTGCGGGCGCGCACCCGCCCCGTGGCGGGTGCCGACTACTGGCTGGCGTCACGGCTGCGGCGCTTTCTGATCCACGATGTCTTCAAGGGGGTGCTGGTCGACCGTCAGCGCAAGCCCGGCCAACCTGACCCCCTGGCGGTGCTGCGTGAAGCGCTCGACGGCGGCGACTCGCTGATTCTGTTTCCCGAGGGCACCCGCAATACCGATGACAAGGGCCTTTTGCCGTTCAAGCCGGGGCTCTACCACCTGGCCTGCGACTATCCCGAGGTAGAACTGGTGCCGGTATGGATCGATAACCTCAATCGGGTGCTGCCCAAGGGCGAGGTGGTACCGCTGCCGCTGTTATGCACGCTCAACTACGGCGAGCCGCTGGCTCGGATAGAGGGCGAGGGCAAGGCCGATTTTCTCGCCCGGGCGAAGCGGGCGCTGCAGGCGCTGGCGCCGGCCGGGGCCAGCGTTCCCAGCGACCCCGTGTCTCCCGACACCGCGCCACCCGACACCACGCATCCAGGTTCTACCACCCCTGGCTCTACCACCCCAGCTAACAGCACCCCAGACACCACCACCCCAGCTACCAGCACCCCAGGCTCCGCCACCGAGGCATCTGGCCCCAGGGAGGGGGCGCCGAATGACTGATATCGTGATTCCCGCCGGTCTCGGCACCCTGCTCGCCGCCATCGTCGGGATCTTGCTGGTGGCCAGTAGCGTTGGCTTCGTACTGGCCCGCCGCTATTCGCCCGAGGGCGAAAACGAAGTGATCGAGAACCTCAACCAGCGCATCCGCTCCTGGTGGATCATGACGCTGTTGATGGGTATCGCCCTGCTAGGCGGCAGGACCGGGGTGGTGCTGCTGTTTGCCTTCGCCTCGTTTTCCGCGTTGCGCGAGTTCATCGGCCTGGTGCCGTCACGACGGGCCGATCACTGGGCCCTGGCGCTGGTGTTCTTCGTGGTGCTGCCGGTGCAGTACCTGTTCATCTGGCACCAGTACTACGGCATGTACTCGATCTTCATTCCGGTCTACGCGTTCCTGCTGTTGCCGGTGGTGGCGGCCCTGAGAGGGGATAGTCAGGGCTTTCTCGAGCGGGTCAGCGAGGTCCAGTGGGCGCTGATGGTGTGCGTCTTCTGCGTTTCTCACGTGCCTGCGCTGTTGAGCCTGGACATCCCCGGCTACGAGGGGCGCAACGTGCTGCTGATCGCCTTTCTGATCGTGGTGGTGCAGCTCAGCGATGTCCTGCAGTACGTCTGGGGCAAGCTGCTCGGACGCCAGCGTATCGCCCCCAGGCTATCGCCCTCCAAGACACTGGAAGGCTTCCTCGGCGGGGTGGCCAGTGCCACCCTGGTCGGGGCCGGGTTGGCCTGGATGACCCCCTTTTCCATGGGCCAGGCGGCGCTGCTGGCGCTGATGATCGCGCTGCTCGGCTTCGTCGGGGGACTGGTGATGTCGGCGATCAAGCGCGATCGCGGGATCAAGGACTGGGGTCACCTGATCGAGGGACATGGCGGCTTTATCGATCGTCTGGATTCGGTGATCTTCTCGGCACCGATCTTCTTCCACGTGGTGCGCTACTTCTGGTCGGTGGCATGAGGCCCTGGTGGCGTCATAACGCAATGCATGGACTGGTGGGGTTCGTCGCCATGGGCGGCTGGACCGCCTGGGCAAGGGCGCGGCGCCTGCATCGTTTCCGTGCCGAAGGCGGTAACTAAGCCTGGGGACGCGGCGCGGCGCCTGTCATTGCGGTTCTCGCTTGCCGAAGGCGGTGCCTGAGCCCGGAGACACGGCGCGGCGCCTGACATTGCGCTTTCCGCTCAACGAAGGCGGCGCCTGAGTCCGGGGCGAACGATCAGCTCTCGCTGGCGCAGTCGGTGGCCGCGGCGCGGCGCCTGTCGCTGCGCTTCTCGGCGCGCAGGCCGATATAGAACACCACCAGGCCGCCAAGGGCGAGCCCGGCGCCGACCAGGCCACTGGAGGACCAGGGTGCACCGGCCTTGATGGTCACCCCGGCCAGATAGGCGCCCAGCGCATTGGCGCAGTTGAAGGCGGCGTGATTCATCGAGGCGGCCATGGTCTGGGCGTCGCCGGCCACGTCCATCAGGCGTGTCTGCAGCGCCGGACCCAGCGCCATGCTGGTGCCGACCAGGCCGACGAACAGGATGCCGGTGTAAAGGTTGTCGGCGGCAAAGTAGAAGGCGCCCTGGACCACCAGGCACCACAGCAGGATGCGCGGCACCGCCTTCATTAGATTCTTGTCCGCTGCCCGGGCGCCCACCAGATTGCCGATGATGCCGCCGATGCCGAAGATCGCCAGCACCCAGGGGCCGACCATCTCGGGCATGTCGGCCTGGGCGCGCAGGGTCGGTACCACATAGCTGAACACCGAGAACATGCCGCCAAAGCCGATGCTGGCCACGCCCAGGGTGTAGAGCACCCGCTGTTTGACCAGCGCGGTCAGTTCGCGCTTGGGGCTGGCCTTGACGTCATGCGGCTGACGCGGCACGAACAGCTTGATCAGGCCCATGGTGACAAAGGCCACGACGCCCACCGCGAAGAAGGCGAACTGCCAGCCGAACCACTGGCCGGCCCAGGTGGCCAGCGGCGCGCCGATCACGATGGCGCTGGTCAGCCCCAGCATGACCCGGCTGATGGCTCGGGCGCGTTCTTCCACCGGTACCGCTGCTGCGGCCACCAGGGCAGCCACGCCGAAGTAGGCGCCGTGGGGCAGGCCGGCAAGAAAACGCAGACCGACAAAGGGCCAGAAGCTGGTCGCCAGGGCGCTGGCGATGTTGCCCACGGCGAACACCAGCATCAGGCAGATCAGCAGGGTGCGCCGGGGCACCCGCGCGGCCAGCGCCGAGATCAGCGGCGCACCGACCACTACCCCCAGGGCATAGGCGGAGATGGCGTAGCCGACGTCGGCGGCGCTGACCGACAGGTCCTGGGCGACACGCTCCATCAAGCCCATGATCACGAACTCGCTGGTACCGATGCCAAAGCCACCGAGGGCCAGGGCGAGCTCCGCCAGGCGAGGATGACGAGCTCTGAGATGGGTGATGGAGATTGCCATCGGGCCTCCTGGAAAACGAAAACGATCCCGACGGGTGTCGAGATCGTAAATTTACGACAAAAGTATAAGGCATCCGAAAGGTGGGTTCTAGCGCCGAAAACGTCAATCTTGTCGATTAGATAGGGCTAAAATGCGGGTAAGTGACGGTTATGTGTCGTCGAGCCGGGGAGCTCTCCAGCGCCACGGCGAGCTATCGTGTTGTTAATTTTACCACTGTGAAAAAGCGCTCAGCTTTAGCGCATTTCTGTTGAAGAAGTTTCACCTATACGCAGTGTACTGTTTTTCTGTGCTCTTTTTTTGACACGACCAGCAGGCTGATCTCTTCAAAATTCTCCACTGCGCTTAACATTTGGTTGAAAATCAATAGCCTGGCATGTGTTCACCGGCAAGTGATCGTGCCGATGTCGACGCGTGATTGTCGTGACGAGTGATGGCGGCGAGTGAGGAACGAACTACCTTAGTAGTTCAGTACCACCCGACTAAGTCCGTTGAGCCCCACTCCTCGGTTCAGCGGCGGTCGTCGTGGCGACGCCGAAACCGATGGTTCGGTGCACGCGCTGACGGCAGGGAGTCGACATGAAGGTCGAACTGCATCAGGCAAGGAGCGGCGACGCGACGCTGACCGAGCGCGTCGAGAAAGCCGGTGGCTGGCTGGTGGAGGCTGGACGCAAACGGCTGCTGGTCGCCGCCAACGCCCGCTGGCGGGCCGTCCGCGAGGCCACGAGCCTGCATGACGCCGATGACGCGATGGTCCAGGACCTGGGCCAGGGAAGACTGCACGGCGTCTGCCAGAAGGGCCGGCTGTTCCAGCAGGCCCATCCCGAGGTTCCGGTGCTGCTGGATGCGGGGCGCTATCTGGTGGTGGACCTGCCCAGGTCCGAGGCGGCCAGGATCAACAAGCCTCTTGAGCAAAGTGAAGCGCCCTGCTTCCGCCTGTTCCCTTTAAGCGAATCGACCCGTCTGTTTCGCCAGGTTGCGCCTCGTCGCGACGCTACAGGATCCCGGGCCGTCGACGCTGTCGTCGCGTCGGCCTCCCAGGCCCGCTACGTCACCCTGCTGAGTCAGCTGGTGTCCTATCCGACGCGTCTATCATCGAGCGCCGAGTACGCTCAGGCGGTGGACTGGGCCGAGTCTCAGCTGACTACGGCGGGGCTGGCCGTGGATCGCCAGCAGGTATCGCTGCCCGGCGGCGCCAGCAGCATCAACCTGCTGGCGCGGCTGCCGGGGCAGGCCGCCAGCCCCCGTCACTGGCTGGTGGTCGCTCACCTGGACAGCGTCAACCATCAGGGCGGTCCGTCCGCACCGGCGCCGGGCGCCGACGACAACGCCAGTGGCTCGGCGGCGCTGATGCTGATGGCCGAGGTGCTGGCCGGGCAGCGTTTCGATGATGACCTGAGCTTTGTGCTGTTCGGCGGCGAGGAGCAGGGGCTGCACGGTAGCCGCCAGTTCGTGGCGGGACTCTCCGCTGCCGAGCGGGGGCGCATCGCCGGGGTGCTCAATATGGACATGATCGGCTCGATCAACGCCACACCTGCGGCGGTACTGCTGGAAGGCGCGCCCCTCAGCCAGGACATGATCGATGGCCTGAGTGCGGCGGGAGGCCGCTTCACCGATCTCGAACTGCAGGTCTCGCTCAACCCCTTTGCCAGTGATCATGTGCCCTTTATCGACGCCGGAATACCCGCCGTGCTGACCATCGAAGGGGCCGACGGCGCCAATGACGCCATCCATGGACCGAACGATGTCCTGGCCACGGTGGATCCGTCCTACGCCATGAAGATCGTGGCAATGAACCTGGGGTTTGTGGCCACCAGCGCCGGCCTGCACGCGGTCGACGCCCCACCCCTGCCGGAATGCCACTGTCGTGGCGACGAGCGCCACCACCTGGGCGACCCCTGGCGCCAGCTCGAGGCCCATCATGAAGCCCTGCTGGCCCAGTATCGTCGCTGGCAGGGACAAGGCGTCTGGTCGGCGCAGCTGGACGCCGGCTGGCGTCAGGCCTGGCAGCGGTTGGAGTTGCTGCGCTCGCGCAGGGGATGGGAGCGACGGTCTCGGTCGACAGGCCGTTGAACGAGCCAGTGGCAAGGCCGCTCACCCAGCCACTCAGCCAGCCACTCACCCAGCCATTAACCCAGCCAGTGATCGAGTGACGCCCCGGCGAGACGAGAACAGGCAAGACAAGATCAGGTAAAGCAAGACAAGACCGATCAGGAGGAGGTGATGCCAAAGGACCTGTGCGGAGACTGGATCGAGATGCGCGAGGAAGGCATCGGCGACTGCACGGTGCTGCGGCACCCGGATTCGCCGGCTGTCACCCCCTCGCGGATGCCGCGAAGGCGCCTGTGTCTGCACCAGGACGGCGCCGTCGAGCTCCACACCGGAGACGCCGCCGACCGCCTTGCCTGCGATGCCCGTGGTCAGTGGCGGCGTGATGGCGATCAACTGCACCTGACACTGCCCGGTTGGGACGGTGACTACGATATCGATGCGCTGGAGGACGATCTTCTGATCATTACCCGTCATTGAGGCCACCAACGCCGCCAATACCGTGCGTTGTGGGGCCACTTGAGGCCAGTTGCTGGCCATTGAACCTGTACTCACGACGCCGACCGGCTGGCCGGCGGGGAGGCTTGCATGTCCGATAACACCACCCATCCGGAACGGTGTCGCTGTTGTGGCACCATGTCGGTTCACCGGCGACTGCTGGATCAGGACCCCGGTTATGCCAGGCGGCGATCGCGCATTGAGGAACACGCCTTTCGTGCCATGCGCGGCACCATCGTCCAGCGTCCGGGGTGCACCCGCATCCCGGTGGTCGTCCACGTGGTCTACAACACCGACGAGCAGAACATCTCGCGGGAGCAGATCGACAGCCAGATCGAGATCCTCAATGAGGACTTTCGCAAGACCAATGCCGACATCTCGACGGTACCTGCGCCCTTCGCGCCGGTGGCCGCCGATGCCAGGCTATTGTTTGCGCTGGCCACCAGCGATCCCGACGGCAACCCCACCGATGGCATCACCCGCACCCGCACCGACGTCAGCGGTTTTGTCGATGACGACAAAGTCAAGGCCGACGCCAGCGGCGGCAAGGATGCCTGGCCCGCAGACGAATACCTCAATATCTGGGTTTGCCCGCTTTCCGGTGGCCTGCTCGGCTACGCCCAGTTCCCCGGCGGACCCGCCGCCACCGACGGCGTGGTGGTGACCTACACCGGCTTCGGCAACATGGGCACCGCCCGGGCGCCGTTCGACCTGGGGCGCACCACTACCCACGAGATAGGCCACTGGCTCAATCTCTTTCATATCTGGGGAGACGACGGCACCGGCTGCTCTGGCTCGGACTTCGTCGACGACACCCCCAACCAGGGCGGCGCCAACCTGGGCAAGCCGACTTTTCCCAAGGTGTCCTGCGACAACGGCCCCGATGGCGACATGTTCATGAACTACATGGACTACGTCGACGACGACACCATGGTGATGTTCACCGAGGGCCAGGTGGCACGAATGCAGGCCTGCCTGGATGGCCCCCGTAGCGCCATCGGCGAGATGGTGTCGTGCACGCCGTTGCACCCCAAGGCGCTGCCGAAGGACACCCCCAAGGAGTTCACCAAGGAACCGCCAAAAGAGCGGCCCAAGGATAACCCCAAGGAGTTCGTCAAGGAGCCGGTCAAGGAGAGCGTCAAGGAGGGACCGAAGGACCTGATCAAGGATGGCCCCAAGGATGGCGTCAAGGATGGGATCAAGGATGGTATCAAGGACGGCATCAAGGACGGCGGCAAGGAGTTGCCCAAGGACAACCCCAAGGACTTTGGCAAGGATCCAGGCCTGGAGCCGGGCAAATGGAAGCCGCTTGACCCGCCTCCCAAGCAGATCTTCGAAGTGCCGACCAAGCAACTGGTGGAAGGCCCCGTGGGCGGCAAGCAGGCCTTCGAGAATCCGCTACCGGGGGGCTGGGGCAACCAGCCCGTCCAGCCCATGCAACCGATGCAACCAGTCCAGCCGCTGCAGCCCTTTGTGCTGGCCACCGGTCAGGCGCCGTCGGGCGCCTCGCTCAAGCCGCCGGTGGCGGACGGCGGAGGCGAGCAGGATCAGAGCCAGGCGTTGCTTGGCGAGTACGCTCAACTGCTGGCGCAGTACGCCCAGCTCTACCAGCAGGGCATGCTCGATCAGCAGGGGATGCTGGCCTGGCAGCAGGCCTGGGCGGCCTACGTGCAGCTTGGTGGACGGTGAGCGATGACAGGACCCGCGGGCACCCTGTCGGTGCCCGCCTTTTTCGAGGGAGCCGAGCATGATCCTGATCCTGTCGTTTGCCGACAATGCCCATGTCGAGCGGGTACTGCCCCATCTTCACTCGCCGGTGGAGGTGATCGACGTCGCCGACTTCCCCCGGCGTCTGGGAATCCTGGCCTACGCAGGTGCCAGCGGTGACAGCCTGTGGCTGGAACTTGGCGACGGGCGCCGGCTGGCCCTGGACGAGGTGCGCTCGGTATGGAACCGGCGCATCCGTTCCTTTGATCTGGACCCTGCCCTGGGCGACGGCACCGAACGGCTGTTTGCCTGGTCCGAGACCCAGGAGGCGGTGCTTGGTCTGTGGTATGCCCTGGATAGCTTCTGGATGAACCATCCGCTGGCCGACGAACGCGCCCAGCGCAAGCTGACCCAGCATCGTCTGGCCCACCGGCTGGGGCTCGAGATTCCCGATACCCTGATCACCAATCGCCCGGACGCCGCTGCCGAGTTTATTGCCCGCCACGGCGATGGTGGAGTGGTGCGCAAGGCCTTTCGCAATATCGTCGAGGCGCCGCGAGAGACCCTCAAGGTCGGCCAGGACGAGATGGCCAGGCTCGAGGCGGTTCGTCTGGCGCCGGTGATCTTTCAGGAGTACATCCCGCTGGCGCTGGACCTGCGCGTCACCGCGGTGGCCGGCGAGATGTTCGCGACCGCCTTCAGGAGCGAGCCGCAGTACGAGGTCGACTACCGCAGTGGCGTGGGCAGCGCCGAGGTTTTCCCCTATACCCTGCCGGATGAGGTGGAGACCGGACTGCGCGCGCTGATGAGAGAGCTTGGACTGGCCTACGGCGCCATCGATCTAAGGGTCACACCCGAGGGGCGTCATGTGTTCTTCGAGGTCAATCCGGCCGGCGAGTACCTGTTCGCCAGCGAACGCAGCGGCCAGCCGATTCCCCAGGCCATCGCCGCCGCCCTGGAGCGCGGCGGCGGCGAGTGGTGACGTCCCCGGCCGGTGGCAGCAGGGCCCCCGGTCGGTGGGATCAGGGCCCCCGGCCGGTATCAGGTCAGTAGGGTCCCTGGGACCCGTCGCCAGCGCTGGTGGATGAGTCTTCCTGCGAATCGGCCGCCTGCGGGCCAAGCGCAAACTCTGATGCACGCTGGCGCACCGCCTGCATCATCAGGCTGACGTCGAGCCCCACCGCCACGAAGCTGGCACCAAGGGAGAGATAGTGTCTGGCAAGCTCCGGGTCACCGGTGAGCACGCCGGCGGCCTTGCCGCTGGCAACGATGCGGGCGATGGCCTCGTCGATGGCGGCCTGGACCTCGGGATGGCCCGCGTCACCGAGATGGCCCATGGAAGCGGCCAGGTCGGCGGGTCCGACAAAGACCCCGTCGACGCCGTCCACCGCGCAGATCGCTTCGAGGTTATCCAGCGCGGTCACGCTCTCCGCTTGGACCAGTAGGCAGATCTCGTCGTTGGCCCGATGCACATAGTCAGGCCGTGCATTCCAGCGTGACGCCCGGACGATGGCGGAGGCTTCACCTCGCACCCCGTCCGGTGGGTAGCGGGTGGCGGCGACCATGGCGCGGGCCTGCTCCGGGGTGTCGATCATCGGCACCAGCAGGGTCTGGGCGCCGATGTCCAGCAGTTGCTTGATCCGCGCCGTCTCGCCGTTCACCACCCGAACCACCGGGTGGCTGTCGTAGGCGGCGACCGCCTGCAGCTGGGCGAGCATGGAGCGCACATCATTGGGGCCGTGCTCGCCGTCGATCAGCAGCCAGTCGAAGCCGGCGCTGGCGCACATCTCTGCGCAGTAGGGGTCGCCCAGCGACAGCCACAGGCCGATTCTGGCCTGGCCACTGGCCATGGCGGTCTTGAAGGGATTGCCGGCGGGGACACCCGCGCAGTGGGAAGGGGTCATGGGCAGCGTCCTTGATGAGTGTCAATCGTCCAGCATCGCCTTGAGCCGACGGAACACCCCGGGGTCCTGGCGCAGCCCGTCGTGCTCGTACTCGTTGGTGATCCAGTAGCGTAGCCGCGGGATCGCCTCGGCGGTGGCCAGCGACAGCTCGGCGTCCACGTACATGTCGTCGAAGTAGATCAGCGCCGCCACCGGCACCCGGTTGGCGGCGAGCTGTCTGGCGTCGTAGAAGGGGCTGGCCAGAGGTCGCCGGGCCAGCTGGTGTACCGCCCCACGGAAGGGCTTGAGGGCGCGAATCTCGTCGAACATCCAGGGGTAGATCATCTCGCCGGTCAGCCTGAGCGGGCGATGACGCTCGTCGAACTGCGGCCCCTGCTGGCGCTCGGCGGCCCAGTCGCACAGGCGCTCAGGGTTGGCGTAGATGTTCTCGTGGATGGCGCCGAACAGCGGATTCTCGTCGAAGCCGGTCAGCGTCATCACCTCCACCAGAAAGTGATGGTTGAGGGCGCTTCGCGTATCGTCGGTGAAGGCCTCCTCGAGCAGCCAGTGGAGCTGCTCGGCGCCGTCACCCATGCCCAGCATCAGTCCCAGGCTCTGGAAGCGGCGCACGCTCAGTCGGTCGCCGTCGGGCAGGCGGACATCGTGGTCCAGCAGATGGTCGGCGATGGCGTCGATCCGCTCGCGATCATCGGGAAAGCGCGCCAGATACGCCTCAAGCTTGCGCTCCACCCGACGGTGCGTGCGCCGATAGACCTCGTCGGGGTCGGCGTCGAGCGCCGGCAAGCCGCCGGTGATATAGCAGCGGCTCAGGCCCTGGGGTGCGTAGGACAGGTAGGTCAGGGTCAGAAATCCGCCGTAGCTCTGGCCCAGCGTGGTCCAGGTGGCGCCCTGATAGCGGGTCTTGCGCAGGTGCTCGAAGTCCGCGACCACCGCGTGGGCGTCGAAGCAGGCCAGGTAGTCACCGCCTGCCTCGTCACTTTCGAAGGCGGCCATGGTGGCCTCGGGGATGCGCGAACTGCGTCCGGTGCCACGCTGGTCGGGCAGGATCACCCGATAGTGCTTGAGCGCCTCGTGCAGCCATCCCGGTCCATTGGCGGTGGGGCGTGGCGACTTGCCGCCTGGGCCACCCTGCAGGAACAGCAACAGCGGCAGTTCCTCGTCGACACGGTCTGACGCGCAGACCTCGCGGTAGAACAGGCTCAGGGTCTCGCCGCTGTCCGGGTGGGACCAGTCCAGCGGCACCTCGAGGCGATGGTCGCTGATGGAAAGGCCCGGGATGGCGTGGTCGGAAGGCATGCCTACATCCTGTGTCGAGAGAGTGTCGAGAGAGCGTCGAAAGAGTATCCGGGCGGCCATGGCCGCCCGGTGCCGAAAGAGACAAGGTCGGCCAGCTTCTTGTTGCCAGCGCTGGCCGACCCTGGCGGTAGCTCAGTCTGCGCCGCGCATGGCCCGGCGAATGAACGGCAGGCAGGCCGCCAGCAGCAGGGCGCTGACGCCACCGATGGCCGCCATGGCAATAAAGTAGCCGACTTCGGTGTCCTCGGTATAGAAGGCGCCGAGCTTGCCGCCGGCGGCGAAGCCGAGCGCCAGCGAGAGAAAGAACAGTGCCATCATCTGGGTCTGGAAGGCCCGCGGTGCGAGCTTGGTGGTCACCGACAGCCCGATCGGCGACAGGCACAGCTCCGAGGCGGTGAAGCCCAGCAGCAACAGCACCAGCATGGCCAGCGGCATGTTCGACCCTTCGCTGCCGAGAAACGGCAGGTAGCCGAGGAAGGTGGCGCCGATGATCGCCATGGCGATCACGAACTTGCCGGCCGACGACGGCTGGCGCTTGCCCAGCGTCGTCCACAACCAGGCGAACACCCCCGAGAACAGGATGATGGTCAGCGCCTGCACCGATACCAGCCAACCCACCGGAATCTCCCAGCCGAACAGGCTGCGATCCACGCGCTGATCGAAGAAGGCGGTGATCACGGTGTAGGACTGGCTGTACAGCGCCCAGTAGGCGGCGCTGGTCAGAAACAGCGGAATGAACGCCAGCACCCGGCTGCGTTCCTCGGGGCTTACGTGGGTGGAGCGCAGGATCACCGCAAAGTAGCAGAGCGCCGCTACAGCGATGATGCCAAGCATCACCCCGGACAGATTGTCGGCACGAATCCAGCCCGCCAGGGCCGCGCCGACCACGAGGGCGAGCACCACCAGGGCGATGCCCAGATAGCGCTTGAGGGTCGCCGGCGCGATGGGGTCCGGTGCGGCCTTCTGATCATCGGGCAGCCCCTTGCGTCCCGCCGTGTACTGGGCCAGACCGATCGCCATGCCCACGGCGGCGATGCCGAAGCCATAGTGGAAGCCGGCGTTCTGCTGCAGCAGACCGGTCAGCAACGGGCCGACGAAGCCGCCGATATTGATACCCAGATAGAAGATCGAGAAGCCGGCGTCGCGCCGGGGGCTGCCGGGCTCGTACAGGGACCCCACCAGCGCCGAGCAGGTGGCCTTGACCCCGCCGCTGCCCAGCGCCACCAGAATCAAGCCGGCGGTGACGCCGTAGACACCGGGCAGGATGGCCAGGGCGATATGCCCGAGCATGACCACGATGCCCGAATAGAACAGGGTGCGTTCGGCGCCGAACACCCGGTCGGCGAACCAGCCGCCGAGGATGGTGGCCAGATAGACCGAACTGCCGTAGGCACCGACGATACCGATGGCCACCGACTGGTCGATCGCCAGGCCCCCACGGCTGGCCTCGTAGTACAGGTAGATCAACAGGATCGCCTGCATGCCATAGAACGAAAAGCGCTCCCACACCTCCATGCCGAACAGGGTGGCGAGAGGCCAGGGATGGCCGAAGAAGCGGCGTTTGCCGCTGTCGCCGTGCTGGCGGGCGGCGGCCTCGGTGGTTTTCATCGGGAGCTCCTGCTTTGACGAGAAAATCGGAACGAAAAATACATTTTCCGCCCATGAAAACCCTAAAGCGTTGCGAATTACAGGGCAAAACCCATGTCCGTGATCGGAAAGGCCACGACGAAAAACGACAAGCGGGAGCGAGGACGTTGGCTCGCAGAAAAGCGGGATCTACTGCTGGATAGCCGGCCCATCCCCCACCATTGGCTAGTTGCCATTTGCGCTGCGAGTACGGTTGTGCTTTATTGTTCACATCGCACGCAGAATTGCGTGCAATCCTGACAAGGCCGACAGACGGTCGATAACAACACCAACAATCAGGGTCGTCGCATGCTTGGCGACCTCAGGAGAAACGGGATGCTCCCGCAGCGTGATCTGGTCGGCTACGCCGATACTCCCCCCACCGGGGCCTGGCCCAATGGCGCCCGCCTGGCGGTCAATATCGTGGTCAACTACGAGGAGGGCTCTGAAAGGTCCTTCGCCATGGGCGACGACGACCAGGAGTCGATGACCGAGTGGGGGAGTTACGTAACTCCCGCCGGCACCCGTAATCTGGCGATGGAGTCGATGTACGAGTACGGCTCGCGGGTCGGCATCTGGCGCATCCTCGACATCCTGCGCGAGGCCGACGTGCGTTCGACCTTCTTTGCCTGCGCGGTGGCGCTGGAGCAGAACCCCCGCGTTGCCCGTGTCGCCAGCGCCGATGGCCACGAATTCTGCAGCCACGGCTATCGCTGGGAGGAGGTCTTTCGCCTCAGCGAAGACGAGGAACGCGAGCATATCCGCCTGGCCATCGAGTCGATCACCGCCACCACAGGCAAGCGCCCGGTGGGCTGGTACTGCCGCTACGGACCCAGCGTGCGCACCCGGCGCCTTTTGATAGAAGAGGGTGGCTTCCTCTACGACTCCGACGCCTACAACGACGATGTACCCTACTTCACCGAAGTGGCGGGCAGTCGTCAGCTGGTGGTGCCCTACACCACCGACATGAATGACTTCCGCTTCTGGCTTTCTCCTGGGCTTACCTCGGGACGCGAGTTTCTCGACAACCTCAAGGAAGGCTTCGACGTGCTGTTCGAGGAATCGGCCCGTGGCCCCAGGATGATGTCCGTCGGCCTGCATCCGCGCATGGTCGGGCGCCCCGGCAAGATTCGTGCGCTCAAGGACTTTATTGCCTATGCCCAGGCCCACGAGGGCGTATGGTTCGCCACCCGTGAAGAGATCGCCCGGGCCTGGCTTGCCCGGGAAGGTGAAGCGACCGGCGTCGTCTGACGTCGCCGGTGAACCCCCGTGTTTTCTGCTGTACCCGCAACAACGACAATAACCAGAGGAAATATTCCATGAGCCTTTCCTACAAGACCTTCTCCAAGACATTCTCCAAGCGTTCCCTGGTGCTGGCCACCGCGCTTTCCGCCGGCCTGGCAGCAGGCGGCGTGATGGCCGAGACCCTCAAGGTCGGTGCCAACATCGGCAACCTGCCCTGGGAGTTCCAGGACGACAGCGGTGACTACGTCGGCTTCGAGATCGACCTGGTCAACGAGGTCGGCAGCCGCCTGGGCTACGACGAGGTCGAGATCAGCAACATTCCGTTCAATGGCCTGTTCTCGGCGGTACAGTCCGGGCGCATCGACGTGGCGGTGTCCTCCATCACCATCACCGACGAGCGTCTGGAGTCGGTGTCCTTCGCCCAGCCCTACTACGACAGCGACCAGTCCCTGGCGACCCACACCAGCAAGGGCATCAGCGGGCTCGAGGACCTGGACGGCAAGGTGGTCGGCGTCGATACCGGCTCCACCGGCGACATCTGGACCAGCGAGAACCAGGAGCAGTACGGCATCAAGGAAATCCGTCGTTATGAAGGCCTGCAGCCGGCCATGCTGGACCTGTCCAGCGGCCGCCTGGACGCCTACATCTCCGACATTCCGGCGGTGCAGTACTACGTGCGTGACAAGCCCAGCCTCGAGGTGGTCAGCCGCATCCCCAGCGGTGAGCAGTACTCGATGATGTTTGCCAAGGACGCCGAGCTTGCCACCAAGGCCAGCGAAGTGATCAGCGAACTCAAGCAGGAAGGCTTTATCGCCGAGCTGCACGAGACCTGGTTCGGCGCCGCTCCGGATGCCGGCACCAGCACCGTCGAAGTGCGCGATATGCCTTCCGCCCAGTAAACCTGGCCCAGCAAGTCCCGTGGCCGCGGCGGTGACCGCCGCGGCCAGCGTATTACCCTCGATCGTGGAGACGATCCATGGACCTGGTCCAGACATTCTTCAACTGGGAGGTGCTGGTGCGCACCTTCCCGATGCTCCTGCAGGGGCTCGGCATGACCCTGATGCTGGGCTTTCTGAGCATCCTGCTGGGGCTGATCGGCGGGCTGGGGCTGGCGCTGTTGCGCCTCTACGGCCCCAAGCCGCTGCGTTTTCTCACCATCGCCTACATCGACGTCTTTCGCTCACTGCCGGTGCTGGTGTGGCTGGTCATCGTCTACTACGCGCTGCCGTTCGTCGGCATCACCCTGTCACCGTTCGCCGCGGCCTGTACCGCCCTGACCATGATCTCCAGCGCCTACGCCGCCGAGATCTACCGCGCCGGTATCGAGGCGGTGCCACGGGGCCAGTTCGAGGCCGCCCAGTCGATCGGCCTTAGCCAGTATCGGATGATGTGCGACGTGGTCCTGCCCCAGGCGATCCGGCTGATCATTCCGCCGCTGACCAGCAACTGCATCAACGTGATGAAGGACACCGCCCTGGCCTCGGTGGTGGCCATGCCCGACCTGCTCAAGCAGGCCACCCAGGCCCAGGCGCTGGCGGCCAACCCGACACCGCTGATCGGCGCGGCGCTACTCTACCTGGCGGTGCTGCTGCCACTGGTGCGCCTGGTCGGTCTGCTCGAGAAACGCTTCGCCCAGGGCCGGGCCTGACAGGAGAACTGCCATGATCAATGAAACCCGGATAACCCAGGGCACTACCCAGGGCACTACCCTTCCCCCGCTCGAGGCTGGTCTGCCCGAGGCGCCCAGAGCGATCATCTCGCTCGAAGGGGTCAACAAGTACTACGGCGACTTCCACGCCCTCAAGAACATCGACCTCAAGGTACGCGAAGGCGAGGTGGTGGCGATCCTCGGCCCGTCGGGCTCCGGCAAGTCGACGCTGATCCGCTGCATCAATCATCTGGAGGCCTATAGCGCCGGCGACATCTATGTCGACAGCGTGCGGGTCCAGCCCGGCCCCGAGCTGATCGAGGTGCGCAAGGACGTCGGCATGGTGTTCCAGAGCTTCAACCTGTTTCCCAACATGACGGTGCTGGAGAACGTGACCCTGGGGCCGATCCGGGTGCGCGGCATGAGCCCGGGGGATGCCCAGGCGCGGGCCAAGGAGTTGCTGGAAAAGGTCGGCATCGCCGAGCAGATGTACAAGTATCCAAGCGCCCTGTCCGGCGGTCAGCAGCAGCGGGTCGGCATCGCCCGGGCGCTGGCCAATGAACCGCGCGTGTTGCTGTTCGATGAGCCCACATCGGCGCTGGACCCGGAGATGGTCGGCGAGGTGCTCGACGTCATCAAGACCCTGGCCGGCACCGGCGTGACCATGCTGCTGGTGACCCACGAGATGGGCTTCGCCCGCCATGTCGCCGACCGGGTGATCTTCATGGAGGCCGGCCAGATCGTCGAGGAAGGCGCTCCCGAACAGATCTTCTCGGCACCGCAGGAAGACCGAACTCGCGCCTTTTTCCAGTCGGTGCTGGCTCACTGAGTCGTGGCGCCTGTTCGACGGCTGGCCGGCGCTTGTTTCGCCCCAGCCTTGTCTCTCGACGTCCATGTATCGCCTCTCGACCCCTATTCAAGGACTTCCCATGTCACTCGATTCATCCTCAGACGCTCGCCTTGATCTGACACACGTCAGAGCCCAGTTTCCCTCGCTTGAAAGCGACTGGGTGTTCATGGACAACGCCGGCGGCGCCCAGGTGCCGAAGATGGTGGTGGAACGCATCAGCGACTATCTGCTGGGCGACAACGTGCAGCTCGGCGCGAGCTACGCCCCCAGCCAGAATTCCAAGGCCAAGGTCGATGCCGGTCGCCAGGCGGTGGCGACGCTGGTCAATGCCCGCCACGTGGAAGAGCTGGTGTTTGGCCCCAGTTCGACCATCCAGTTCCGCCTGCTGGCCGACGCCATGGCCAGCCAGTTCGCCCCGGGTGACGAGATCATCGTCACCAACACCGACCACGAGAGCCACGTCGGCCCCTGGATGCGCCTCGAGCAGCGCGGCGTCAAGCTGCGCTTCTGGAACTGCAATCCCGAGACCCTGGAACTCGAGCTGGACACCCTGGCGGAACTGCTCAACGAGCGCACCCGCCTGGTCTGCGTGACCCACGTCTCTAACCTGCTCGGCACCATCAATCCGATCAAGCGGATCGCCGCCATGGCCCACGACGCCGGTGCTCGCATCTGTGTCGATGGGGTGGCCTTCGCCCCCCACCGGGCCATCGACGTCCAGGACTGGGATGTCGACTACTACGGCTTCAGTCTGTACAAGGTATTCGGTCCCCACCACGCGGTGCTCTATGTGAAAAAGGAGTGCCTGCTGGAGCTGGATAATATCTACCATCACTTCTTCACGCGTGAGCAGATTCCAGGAAAGATGGAGCCTGGAAATCCCAACTACGAGCTGACCTACGCCGCCACCGGTATCCTGGATTATCTGACCTCACTGACGGGCGATAATGGTGAAGGTGATAAGCGGAAAAAGCTGGAAACAGCCTTCGATACCATCGCCAAGCATGAAGCGATATTGAGCAAGAAACTGCTCGATTATCTCGCTGGAAAAGAAGGCGTTCGCATCATCGGAAGGCGGGATTCCGATATCGAACATCGCGTCGCGACCATCAGCTTTACCGTGGAAGGGCATCAGTCTGACGAGATCGTGCGCAAGATCGACGAGGCCAAGGTAGGAATCCGCTACGGCGACTTCTACGCCCGTCGCCTGACCGAGGACCTCGGTCTGATGGACATCCAGGGCGTGGTGCGGGTGTCCATGGTGCACTACAACACCGAGGCCGAGGTGGACCGACTGATCGAGGCGCTGGACGCCGCACTCTGATGGCGTGGGCCAGAAGCTGGCAATGACGTCGTGGAAATGCAGAAAAGGGGCTTCTGGCCCCTTTTCTGCTACGCATGTCCCAGGCTCAGGGCCGGCCCTGTCTCCTGCTTGCGTTGGTTTTTCGGCCTGGCCCGCCCTTTATCCCAGCGGATCGTCGATGTCGATATCGTAGATGTTGGCCTCGGCGCGGCGGCGCTCGGACAGGTCCAGGCTGTAGAAGATGTGGCGACAGTGCTCCATCATCGACGCGGCGGCGCCCTCGGCGTCGCGCTTTTCGATCAGATCGACCAGGGACTGGTGCTCGTGGGTCAGGCACAGCACGCCGGTGGAGCGTTCGTAGAGCGACTGGATGATGCAGAAGCGTCGAATGATCGGACGCACGATGGCGATCAGCTCGTCGTTGCCGGTCAGCTCCGCCAGCATCAGGTGAAAGTCGCCGGAGATACGATTGACGCTGGGCTGGTGCTCCTCGAACACCTGATGCTCCAGCGCCAGGTGGCGACGTAGCGTGGCGATACCTTCGGCGTCGATGCGCTCGCAGGCGATCCGCGCTACCGCGCCCTCGATATGCAGCCGCGTCTCGAAGATATCGTAGGCTTCCTTCACCGATGGCAGCGAGACGAAGGCTCCCCGGTGCATCTCGAAGCGTACCAGGCGTTCCGCCGTCAGTCGGTTCAGTGCGCGACGCACCCGGCTACGCGGCGTCTTGAAGGCGCTGGCGAGCTTGGCTTCGTTCAAACGCTCGCCGGGACGCAGACGCTTGTCGATCAGGGCGTCGACGATGCGGTCATAGACGAGCTCCTCGGCCAGGGCTTCCGGCTTGGATGGTGCAGCGGAGGTGGCGTCACTCGTCATGGCATTGTCTCGCCAGAAGGCTCGCCCATCATCAGGGGAAAATTACCGGGATGGTTGAGCATTGTGAAAGGTGAAATGGCGTCAATTTACGGCCATCGTGCAAGGGACAGATTATCACGATGTCGCTCGAACGGTAACGTTGGATCGACCAAAGTTCCGGCGCCCAGTGTGCTGCATTTTTGCCATCCGGTCAGCCAGGGCGTACTACTATGAGCAAGCTTCTCGATAACTCCGGACGAACCAGGAGGGATCGGGTAGCGTCCCTTGCCTCGTTCTGGCGCCCGGCTGGGGGTGAGGTTCGCTGTTCCGCTGCCATCAAGGAACGATCAGATGCAGACATTGAAACCTTCCATCAAGGCGAGCGTGGCGGTATTTGACGACGCCCTGATGAGTCAGGTGCGCGCTCGCTTTCACCACGTCGACCGCTGCCCCTACACCGGCCCCCGGATATTCTTCGAGAACGCCGGCGGATCTCTGACGCTCAAGGCCGTGGTGGCACGCATGGCCGAAGTCGCCGCATTACCGGACAACGATCATCGCGACAATGACGCTTCCCGGGCCATTTCGTGCATGATCGATGACGGTCGCGACGCCATGGCCAGCCTGCTGGGGGTAGAGGACGGCATCGTGTTTGGCGGCGAGACCGGCACCGAGTGCCTGTTCCGGGTGATTCGCGCCGCCGCCAGTGCCGCGCCAGCGGGTGGCAACATCGTCGCCTGCGAGCTCGAGCACCCCGCCACCTTTGACGCCACCGCGCAGTGGGCGAGGCGCACCGGCAGGCAGCGGCTGACGGTGCCCTTCGATCCGCATCAGGGGCGCGCCACCGCCGAGGACTATGCCCGCGTCGTGACGCCGGAGACCCGTGTGGCCACTATCCTGCACACCAGCCCGGTGACCGGCATGACCCAGGACGTGGCCACCATCGCCGAGGCGATTCGCGCCATCGCACCGGACTGCTACATCATCGTCGATGGCATCCAGCATGCCCCCCATGGTGCGTTGGCGGTATCGCACTACGGCGTCGATGCCTACGCGGTGTCGCTGTACAAGGTGTTCTGCCCGTTCAACGACGGCTACGCCTGGGTCTCGCCGCGACTGGGTTGCGTCGATCACGACCGCGTGGCGGGCAAGCCGGATGACGCCTGGGAGCTGGGTAGCCGCGATCCTGGCGCCTGGGCCGGCGCCCACGAGATGGTCCGCTATCTCGAGTGGTTGGGAGGACATTTCACTGACAAGAGCGAGCGCCGGCAGCGGCTGTTGGCCGCCGGTCAGGCCATGCATGATCAGGAGGCGGCGCTGATGCGTCGGCTGATCGACGGCGCCGATGGCGTCACCGGACTCAGGGACCTGCCCGGCGTGACCCTGATCGGCGAGGCGGATTCGCCCTGGCGGGAGGGGGCGGTCTCGTTTTGCGTGAAGCACCGAGACGCACTGGAGATCGTCGCCGAGCTTGGCCAGCGTGGCATCCGCGTCCACGCCCGCAAGGACGACGCCTACTCCGGCAATATCCTGCGCCCCCTGGGCCTGCCCTCGGTCACCCGGGTGTCGTTGGCCCACTACAACACCCCACTCGAAGTGGACGCCTGCCTGGCGGCGCTGAAGGACGTCCTCGGAGCCTGAAGCGGCTCCGCTGCTTCGTCCACCCGGTCCGGCGCTGATCAGATCTGGCTTGCCAGGACACCGTGTTCAGGCGAGGGCTTCGACGCGCACTCGCCGAAGACACGCTTGGCGCAGCCCTGGCAGACGTCTGGATCCAGCGCCGGGGTAATGGAGGTGATGGCCGCCTCGGTGGTCTCGAAGAAGCGCGCTTCGCCGATTCGCTTCAGATCCCCGCGACGGCACAGCTCATCCATCACCGTACCCTTGAGCGAGCTGATCATCAGCTCGCCCCCCTGGTCCGTCAGGCGACGGACCTCCTGCAGCAGCATCTCCACGCCCGCCGTGTCGATGAAATTGATGCCCTTGCCGATGATCAGCGCACGGGAGCCCGGCTCGGCGGTGAAGGCGCGAAGATGCCGCTGTACGTGGTCGGTGGCGCCGAAGAACAGCGAGCCGTCGATGCGCAGTATCTTGAGCTGTGGACACTGCTCGAGCTGGTAGCGTCTGACGTTGCGAATGAGCCGCCGGGGATGATCTTGGCGCGGCGCCACTTCAAGGACGGTGGGACGCGAGGTGCGCTTTAGATAGAGCACCAGTGACAGCAGCACGCCGATATAGATGGCGAACTCCAGTGCCACCAGCAGGGTAGCGGAGACGGTGGCGACCAGCACCATCGCCTCGTGGCGACTGACGCGTACCAGATGGACGATGTGCGGGACGTCGATCAGGTTCCAGGCGATCAGCAGGATGCCTCCAGCCATGGCGGGTAGCGGCAGATAAGCGGTGATCCCCGGGGCGAAGATCAGGATCAGCGACAGCAGCAGGGCGGCGAACACCGAGGCCAGCGGGGTGCGGGCGCCTGCGTCATAGTTGGCACCGGAGCGGGTAAACGAGCCCGAACTGGCGTAGCAGGAGAAGAAGCCCCCCACGATATTGGACACACCCTGGCCGATGAATTCCTGATTGCCGTCGATCACCTGACGCGAGCGCAGGGCAATGGCGCGGGCGATGGATACCGCTTCGATCAGCCCCAGCAGGGCGATGGCGAAGGCGCCGGAGGTCAGCACACGCAGGCTGTCCGGCGTCAGTTCGGGCAGCGTAACGGGTGGCAGGGTCCCGGGCAGGGCGCCGACCAGCGCCACACCGTGGGCGGCGCCATCGATCCACCAGCAGGCCAGGCTGCCGGCGGCCAGCCCCAGCAGCAGGTGAGGACTACGACGATGGAGGCGTCGTGCTACCAGCGAGGTGATCAGCGAGATCAGCCCGATGGCCAATGCGTAGAGGTTGATATCCGGCAGCGCCCGGAACAGCGCTGACAGCTCGGCCAGGAATCCCTGAGCGTCGATGGACACGCCAAGCAGGTGCTCCATCTGACTGGTGGCGATCAGGATGGCCGCACCAGAGGTGAAGCCGATGACCACCGTGTGAGAGATGAAACTCACCAGATTGCCGAGGCGCAAGAGCCCCATGGCCAGCTGGATCAGTCCGACCAGGAGCGTGATGGTCAGCGCCGCTCCCAGGTATTGGTCGGGTGTCAGCGTGCCGAGGCCGCCGATCACGCTGGCCAGCACGATGGAGAGCGCCGCAGTGGGGCCTGAGATCATGTGCCAGGAACTGCCGAACAGCGCCGCCACCGTGGCCGCGACGATCGCCGTGTAGAGCCCGACCTCCGGTGGCAGCCCGGCGATGAAGGCATAGGCCACGCCCTGTGGCAGTACCAGGATGGCGCCGGTAAGGCCCGCCATCATGTCCGCCGACAGGGTGCGGCGGTCGAGGCCGCGTCCCCAGCGCAGGAAGGGCAGATAACGCTTGGGGGAAAACGCCATGGCGGAACCTCAGGTGGGCAGAAGTAGGGGGTCGGGCAAGCCTAGAGAAATGCGGGTATCCTGAAAAACAAAATTTTTTGCGCTTCACGAACAAAAAAACCGCATAGGTGAGCCGTGGATACCCAACTGCTGAAGACCTTTCTCGAGGTCAGCCGGCTGCGCAATTTCGGCAAGGCCGCAGAGAGCCTCTGTGTCTCGCCCTCGACGGTCAGCGCACGCATTCGTCAACTCGAGGCGCAGCTGGGGTTGTCGCTGTTCAGCCGAGGCCATCACCACATCGGTTTGACCCCTGCCGGGGAGCGCATGGAGCGCCACGCCCGCTTTCTGCTCGACGCCTGGGAGCGAGCCTACGAGGACACCGCCCTGAGCGAGCGGCACCAGCGGCGTCTGGTGGTGGCGGGGGTCGCCAGCCTCTGGGATATCTTCCTGCAGGACTGGCTCGCCACCATCTACCGCGCCTACCCGACCCTGGGCGTTCGCGCCGAAGAGAGCACCCCGCTGCGGGTGGTCGAGAAGCTGGAGCGCAACATGGTCGACGTCGGCTTCCTCTACGACACCCCGCGCATCAGTGGTGTCGGGGTCGAGGAGGTGGCGACCATCCCGCTGGTGATGGTCTCAAGCCAGCCGGATAGACGCGCCGAGCAGGCGGTGGGCGAAGGCTACATACGGGTCGAGGGGGGCACGGCGTTTGCCAGCATCCACGAGAGCAGCTTTCCGCAGCGCCAACTGGCGCGCGGCAGAGTCAACAGCGGCCGCATCGCCCTCGGCCTGCTGCTCGAGTGTGGCGGCGCCGCTTACCTGCCCCAGGACATCGTCGCCCCTTGGTGTGACCGGCAGCGGCTGTTCGTGGTCAAGGACGCGCCCGTCATCGAGCTAAAGGCCTATGTGGCCTACCACTGGCACGGCGAGCACCGCGAATTGATCAGCGAGTTGATCGAGCATCTGGGGTGATCTGCTATGGAGTCTGTGTTGCTTGCGCAGGTCGCTGCGTCATTGTTCCTGAGCCTTGCTCAAGCAACTGATCGGTCGGGGGGGAGTGAAGGCGCTGTTCTATCTTGGCCTTCCGCAATCACTTGGCAGAGAAACTTTCGCTGGGAGTTAAGGAAGCCGAAGCGGATGGCGTTTGATAGTAGTATTTTGGATTAGAGAGATGGAAGTTCCTTTAGAGCTTGGTGCGGAAGAGAGGTGGTAGAGATGAAGGATGGTGAGGCGGGTCAACTTCCCCTTTTCGAGTTCAGTGAGGAAAATGTTAATGTTTCGAGATCTAGTACAGAGTCATCTGATGAAATGCATGATGAATTCGGGAAATATATCGTATATGTAGACGAAAGTGGCGATCATGGTCTTTCAAGTATTGATCCAAACTATCCAGTCTTTGTTCTAGCCTTTTGTGTTTTTCATAAGCGTCATTATAGTGAAGCAATTGTTCCTTCTTTGGAAAAGTTCAAGTTCAACTATTTTGGGCATGATCAAGTGGTTTTGCATGAGCATGAGATTCGAAAGGAAAAAGGAGTATTTAGTTTTTTCAAAAATCGAGATCATAAGAACCAGTTCATGACGGGGCTGTCTGGCATCGTAGAAAAAAGCAATTTCATCCTTATTAGTTGTACTATAGATAAGCGGGAGCTGAAGAAGCAGAATGGTAATAAATCAAACCCATATCATCTTTCTTTACGTTTCTGTATGGAAACTTTGTACGAATTTCTTCAGGAAAAAGGTGAGGAAAATAAAAAGACTCACGTAGTGGTTGAGTGTCGAGGGAAAAAAGAAGATAGAGAACTGGAGTTGGAATTTCGTCGGATCTGTGATGGAAGCAATCAGGCAGGGATTCAACTGCCATTTGACGTGGTGTTTTCCGACAAAAAGACCATGTCTTCAGGACTTCAGCTTGCGGACCTCGTCGCCCGTCCTATCGGTCTAAAAGTTATTAGAAAAGAACAGAGAAACAAAGCGTTTGATATACTGAAAAAGAAGTTCTATTGCGATGGTGGCCGGGAAGATGCGGGAGATGGATACGAGGGAAGGGGTATGAAGGTCTATCCGGAAACCTGAGTTCGTATCGCTAAGGCTTGTCTGAAAAGTGTTTGCGCTTGCCGGCTTTTTTGATAAGCCTAAGCATGTACACAAAAAAGCGAAAAGCCCCGATGAAACCACCGAGGCTGTAGCGCCGACCGGGAACTCCCAATCCACTTGACTATCATGCTAGTAGATTCGCTAGCCAGGGTCAAGACGTCTTCTGTGCTGAGCGCTCGGCTGGCCTTGGCGGATACAGCGGCCCTCACTCAATATTCTGAATATGAAGATGTAATTTGATGTTTTTTATTTATAAAACAGTTGGTTGGTTTTATTTTGTGCATAGTTTTTTGTTTGTTCCTACCCATCTTACTCCCCATCTGGTAGGAGAGAGACAGTCCTAGCTGAGAGCAAATGCAAACCTACCACAATCAGCTCAAGGTGACGCTCTCGCAGTGGGCTTCGTGCGTGCGATGAAATGTCCACCATCTCTGGGCTGGTATTGAGAGTAATGTCAGCAGCGTAGTGGTGAAAATGCCGCTACTGACCTTGGGGGCGTGCATGATGTCCTGTTCAAGGCTTCCCAGACACCGTTCGCTGCGGGGAACCTTCTTCTTGTTCTGTTGCTGAGCCTGAGCGGCAGAAATCTGCTTCATCGGTTGGCTTTGGTCAGACAGTGGCAAGAAAGCCAGGTTTTACCCTGCGGTTGACTCTCCGTCAGCTGCGGAGGTGTTTACGCAGCGCTTCCCTAGCCCCACAGCTAATCACTCTGCGACGGAAATGGGGCTCCCTCGCTTTCTTCCGCCTGATGACGTCGTTGCTCCGGCGTCCATAGCGTCTTGAGATAGTTCACCACGGAGCGGATCTCGGCGGGGGTCAGGACATTCTCGAAGGCCGGCATGGTGAGTCTCTCGGTCTTGTTCCAGGGATCGCGCCATCCCTCGGCGACGATTCGGTAGAGCATCGCATCGGAGTGTTTCCAGGTATGCCCCTCCGGCCCGTGAGGGGGAGCGGGCAATTCGCCCTGGGCATTCTGGCGCTCCCAGTTCGGCTGGCCCTCGCCCTCGCTGCCGTGGCAGCTGGCACAGTACTGCTGGTAGATCCTTTCTCCCTCTTCCAGCCGAGAGGTATCGCGCGAAGAGGCGCCACCCCCCGCCATGGCCTGCCAGGCGGCACTCATCAGCAGCCACGTTGTGACAAGGATCAAGCGCTTACGCATCGAGGGGTGTCCAGGTTTGGCCCTGATCTTCGCTGCGCATGAGCTCCCCCTCGCGATCCAGGGCGTAGAGCGTTCCTTTCGGCGCAAGCGCAAGCGCGACGAGCGTCGGGCCATCACCCTTTACTTGCTGCCACTCCTGGCCGCCATTGACGCTGCGCCACAGTCCTTGCTCCGTGGCCACATAGACGTGCTCGGGATCGTCGAGCTTGTAGGCCAGATCATAGACCCTGCCTGCATCGAGCTCTCCGGTCGGTCGCCAACCGCAGAAGCAGTCCATCGACAGGCGAACCGCATCGTCGGACACCGCATAGATCCAGCCGGTCTGCATGCTACCCTCCATATCGGAGTGGACGAGCCGACGAACGGCCTGGGCAGGACCGCTATCCATCTTCTTCCAGGTCGTGCCGGCATCTTCGCTCTGGTAGAGGCCGTCATCGACGACAACAGCATAAAGCGTTTCTGGCTGGTTACGATGCACGGTGAATGCGATAACGTTTTGGCTAGGCAGACCCTCATCGATCTCGTGCCAGCTTTCTCCCTGATTGATGCTGCGCTGCACTCCGATCGAGGGGCCCGCGATATAGAGAGCCTGTTCGGCGGTTGCCGATACCGTCACCAACCGTCCCTCCGCTACTTCGTCGGGCAAGGGAATCATCGTCCAGGCCGCTCGGCCATCCGTGCGTTCGAAAAGCTGGTTGGCCTGGACCTTGAGCAGCCGTTCGCCTGTTTGGTCATAACTCAGCGACGGCAATGCCTCCTCGGCGGCCCCGGCCATACTGACGAAGCTCAGACTGGCCATGACCCAGCTCGTCAGTGACAGGGCACGCCAGAAGCGACTCGTGATCTTGTTCATTGCAATATTTCCTCGAATAATGGCTAGCCGATGCTGCCTAGCGCCGGGAAGGTGCGCAATAACCAATAGGACAGCTCGGTCAGTTTGCCGGTGATCATCAAGATGCCCATCAGGATCATGATCAGCCCGGCCGCCAGATGCGTGACCCGGCCCCAGCGGCGCAGAAATTTCTGGTGTTGCAGGAAGCGATCGAGTGACACCGCCGTCAACAGAAAGGGCACCCCCAGGCCCAGCGAATAGATGCCGAGCAACGCCATTCCGCTCGGGGCATTGGCCGTCGAGGCGCTGACGGTCAGAATGGCGCCCAGGATCGGGCCGATACAGGGGGTCCAGCCGAACGCGAACGCCACACCCAGCAGATAAGCCGCACTGGGCCCCCCGCCCGCTTCCTTAAGCCTGCCGATAAATCGCCATTCTCGCTGTAACCAATGCAGCGGAATGAGCCCGGTCATGAAGGCACCGAACAGGATGACGATGATACCGCCGACCAGGTTGGCTTCCTGGCGGTAGACCAGCAGCAGGCGACCGATGGCCGTGGCACTGGCACCCAGCATCAGGAATACCGTGGAGAACCCGAGCACGAACCATATTGACTGGGTCAATACCCGGAGCCGCTCCCGCCGGTCCGCTTCCCGTATCTGCCCCAGCGAGCGCCCGGCCACGAAGGAGAGATAGCTAGGCACGAGCGGCAAGACACAGGGCGAAGCGAACGAGGTCAGGCCCGCCAGAAAGGCCGTGGCCAGGCCGATATTGGCAACTTCCCACATCCCCCCTTAATCCCGTGGCTAGGCTTGGAGCTTGGAGTCGGGGCGCTCGGATGGCACCTGGTGATCCGCTGCTTGGCGATTGGCAGATGCCGTCTCCGTGGTTACCGCGGTAGAGGCTTCCACGTTGGCTTGGACGTCAGGGGCTTCGCCCGGCTCGGTAGCCTTGCCTTTCTTGTCCTTGCATTTCAGCATACACATTGCTCCACACATGACGAGGCAAGGCAACAGGGTCACCAGGATAGGGGCGATGCCCAGCAGGACCAGTTGATCCCAGCCCATGGCAAGACCACCAGCCACCGCCACAGCGCCCAGCAGCATCCAGGGGCGTGGGCCTGTTACCAGGCCTTTCAGTCCGGCTTTCTCTTGGCCCTTTTGGGGCTTGTCGTCACAGCAACTCATGGCGCGTCCTCCTGGGTGGTTTCTATGGTTTCGGCAAGAAAGTCGATCATTTCAGGGGTATCCCACTCGGCCTCCCCGACCAGGCGTCCGATCTCCCTGCCCTGGCGGTCGAGCAGAAGCGTCGTGGGAATACCCACGGCACTGAGGTTCGCGCTGGCCATGCCGGTTGGATCGACGTAGGGAGCGAGATGCTCGATCCCCACCTCCTGATAGAATTCGTTGACGACCTCGATGCCTTTGCGATCGATCGAGAGTGCGACGACCTCGAAATCCGTACCACCCAATTCAGCCTGGAGGGCATCCAGGGTGGGCATTTCCTCGCGGCAAGGGCCACACCATGTCGCCCAGATGTTGAGCAGGATCAGCTTTCCTCCGAAAGTGGTCAGCGTCAGCGGGGTACCGTCGCCAGCCTCGAAGCTAATTTCCGACACCTCGCGTGGGCTTTCCCAGAGAAGAAACCCATTCGGCCCCACACGTTTGGGTGGTTCGGCGACGGCCAAAGAGGTGATCATTCCCCACAATGCCACCGCTACCCAACTGGTCCCGATCAGTTGTCTCATGACCAAGGCTCACCTTCAGTGGGTGGCGTAAACTTCAGGGGTATCGGTCGGCTGAAAGGCCAGGGTGTAAACCTCCAGTGGGCCCTGTTTCTCGCCCGACATCCCCGGTGAGCCAAGTGGCATTCCGGGTACGCTCAGGCCTTTGATGAAAGGTTTCTCTTCGAGTACCTGGGTCACGCTTTCCACGGGTACGTGGCCCTCGAAGACATAGTTGTCGATGAGCGTGGTATGGCAACCCTGCAGTTTCTCGGAAACATCGTGTTCGGCTTTCATCTTCGCGAGATCGTGAGTATCGATTGTCTCCACTTCGAACCCGTTTCGTTCGAGATACTTGGCATATTCGGCGCAACAGCCACAGTTGGGGTTCTTGTAGAGGGTTGCCGACGTCTCGGCTGCCAACCCTGTCAGGGGGAAGGTCAATAGAGAAGCGATGGTCAGCGCTTTCCAGTGTTTCATACGCTAAGGCTCCATAGAGTTCACGAGAACGTTCGGCAGCTAGGCCGGCTATACTCTCGCGGCATTAATCGAAGGTGTTGACGACAGTATGGCGAATGCGATCCCACACACCGGTGGATAATGTCTCTGGTCCTTCTGCCAACACCTTTACATAGTAAACTAGGTGCTCCGGATCGAATTTGAGCCCATGAAAGCGGGCCCGTATCCGTCCTGATTGGTCGATGACATGAGTCACAACGCCATGCGCCTGGACGCCCTCGGCCACATCGTCGAATTTCAGACCGTAGGCTTCCGCGACCTGGCGTGTGGTGTCGACAAACTCATTTTCGCTTCGATAAAGAAACCGCCAGTTGGCGGGGTCCAGATCGAAATTTTCACCGTAGGCCCGCATGTTGTTGTGCGTGCCGGCAAAGTCCTCGCTGTCGGTAGCGATGGTGATAAATTCAACATCATCTCGTAGGCCGGTATCGTTGACTCGCTCTTGCACCTCGGCAATCAGGTTCATATGCACCGGGCAGGCTTCTTGATAGCGCGAGTGGATGATATTGAGCACCACGACGCTTTGTTCCAAGTCGGAAGACGACACGCCATTGCTGTCTGTATTATTCAACGAAAATTCCGGCGATGGCTGGTCGATGAATTGGGCGTAACGTTCCCACTCTTGCAGCTCTTCCTCGGTATCTTCGAGGGAATGGGAAAAGGCAGGAGAACTGGGCATCAATGCCAAGACGAGTAGTGGTGTATACAGCTCTTTTTCACGTACCGTCCTCCCTTCGCGTTACCCAGTTCTAACGAAGGCTGCTCCTATGCGGAGCAGCCCCGGCCAGTGCCACTTCAGGTGTTGCTGTCGGTTTCATGGCCTTGTTGCATATTTTCCATCATGGCATTGCAGTTTTTCATCATGGTATTCATTTCACGCATCATTCCCATCATGTCGTGCATGCTGCCCTCCTGCATCATGTCGCCCTCCATTGGCGTCTGCTGATTCTCTTCCTGCGCAAGAAGCGAGCCGGCTCCGAAGCTGCTGGCGACGATGATGGCGGCAGTCAAGATTGCTGTGTGACGTTTCCGCATGACACTTCTCCTCAATCTTTCTGGGAATCACCTTTCCACCAGCAAGGCTGATAGAAGGCCTGGCTTGGATTTCTACCTGGCAGCAGCGCTGCTTGCTGGAAAGATATCCTTAAAGCCAACTTCAAGGTCAAGACTTTATTTTTTGCGTTCCCGCTTTATGCAGCAGGCCACCAGTTGAACGCTACAGCCATACCTTGACCTTTGGGCGGCCTCACGGTTGTAGGCTGTCTGAAAACGGGCAGGTGAGGAAAAGACAATGCGAGTCACTGAACTGGCTCGGGCTGGTGGGGTCACTGCGGAAACGGTACGCCACTACACCCGTGAGGGGTTGTTACGACCGCAACGGGACTCGCGCAACGGCTATCAACTCTATGACGAGAAGGCACTGGGTCGCCTGCGTCTCATTAATTGCCTTCGCTCTTTGGGAGTCGGTCTCCCAGACATCAAGCAGATATTGACCTGGGCGGAGCACGACATGCCTCCGGTTAGCGATACGTACGCTCCCCTGGCTGAACAAGGGCGCTACATTCGCTCGCGGATCCATGAACTCCAGGCGATAGCGCGATGGTTGGAAAGCATCGACCATGATGATGGTTCCGAGGCCCCTAGCCTGAAGCAACTGATCGAATCGCTGGGATCGGCACAACCGGCTATCGTGACGGATGGCCCGTGCGGTTGCCATTAGTGATGCGACGGCGCCATGCTGGCCATATCGTCCATGCCGGTCATGGAGTGCAGATGCCAGAGTTGCCTGACGGCAAACGCGATGATCAGCAACGCCGCCAGCGTGCGGGTCGCTGGATGGCGAATCCATAGCGAGATGCGCCGGGCAGCCATACCGGTCGCCAGGACGACGGGGAGGGTGCCAAGCCCGAAGGCCCCCATCATCGCCGCGGCGCGTAGCGGCTCGGCTACGGCCAGACTCCAGGCCAGCATTGAATAGATCAGCCCGCAGGGCATCCAGCCCCAGATCGAGCCCAGCGCGAAGGCCTGGGGTACCTTCACGACGGGCATCAAGCCTCGACCTAGCGGTTCGATACGCCACCACAGGGAGCGACCCAGGGCTTCGATACGTAGCAACCCCTTCCACCAGTTGGCGATATACAGCGCCATCAGAATCAGCATGACCGCCGCCAGGATACGCAGCACCAGGGCGATGCCGTCCAGGGCATGATTGAGCACGGAGCCGAGTAGCGCCACCAGAGCGCCGGCGATCATGTAACTGCTGATGCGGCCCAGGTTGTAGCCGAGCAGCAGGCCGGCCAGGCGTCCCGGCTGCCGCATGCTGGAGGGCACGGCAAAGGTCAGGGCACTCATGATCCCGCCACACATGCCGATGCAGTGCGCCCCTCCGAGCAGGCCGAAGACGAAGGCCGCCGCCAGCGGCGGCAGGCTGAGGTCGGTGGGATCCAATCAAGGCGCTCCTTCTTCGCTATTCCCAGTATCACGAGGAGGAGAATCGAAGGCTGCCGGAGGGGGAACCGTACAGCGCGTCGAGCTCGACCAGCTCGGGCGGATAGCAGAGTCCCAGGTCGGAACACCCCTGAAAGGTCACCGTGATGGCCAGCGGCTCGGCAGCGGTGTCGCTCGCCTCGATGGACGCACTGAATACCACCTGGTCATAGAACACCTCGATTTCCCCCAGAGACGCGTGCACCATGGGTTCGCCGGGGGGAATTGCCAGCTCACCGAAACTGACGCCCGGAGAGCGACTTTCCAGTGCAAACCGATGGCGGTGGAGGTAATAGTCCTCGGCAATGACGAAACCGACGTAGAGCCGCCTATCGTCTCGCCAGGCGCTGGCCCGGAAGGCTTCTTTAGTCGCCAGGAATTCCCGTTGAGCCGAGGTACCGAAGGGGGAGCTCTTGCCACTGCCCGCGGGAAACTCTCCACGGGCCGCTACCGGTGTGGCGACGAACAGCAGCACCAGCAGAAAGGTGAAGGCCGTGTTCATGAGGCCGCCGCCGTTTTCGCCCTATCCACTGGCTGACGCATTGACCAGACAACCAGAGCCAGCCCCGCGATGAGCATCGGCAGGGTCAACAGCTGCCCCATGGTCAGCCAGCCGAAGGCGATGAAACCCAACTGGGGGTCGGGCAGGCGCACGAACTCCACGGCGAAGCGGAAAGCGCCATACAGCACCAGGAACAGCCCCGAGATGAGGCCTCGCTGGCGAGGTCGACGCGACAACCACCACAGCATGACAAACAGCACCACGCCTTCCAGGGTGAACTCATAAAGCGCTGAAGGGTGCCGCGGCTCGGGCCCCAGCCCCATCATAGGGGGGAAGGCCATGGCCCAGGGAACGTCACTGATGCGCCCCGGCAACTCGTGATTGATGAAGTTGCCGAGGCGCCCGGCGCCCAGGCCAATCGGCACCAACGGGGCGATGAAATCGGTCAGCTGAAAGAAGGCCAGACGGTGCTTGCGGGCAAACAGCAGGGCGGCGATGAGCACACCGGCCAACCCGCCATGGAAGCTCATGCCCCCGTCCCAGACCCTGAAGAGCCACAAGGGGTTAGCCAGCAACTGGTCGAGCCCGTAGAACAGCGCATAGCCCAGGCGGCCACCCAAGATGACCCCCACGGCACCGTAAAAAATCAGATCGCCGATATCATCGTGGCTCAGGCCCAGGCGGTGGGCACGACGACGCCCCAGCCACCAGGCGGCGACCAGCCCGACCACGTACATCAGGCCATACCAGTGAATCTGCACGGGACCAAGGGAAATGGCCACGGGATCAATCTGAGGGTATTGCAGCATGGTTCTTCCTTAATGCTCTGACAGCCAAGTCGCGTTGCCGAGACTGCGTTTACGATCAGCCTGGCTACTCAACGATGCGATCGATGGAAATTTCGACCGGCGAGTCCGACTCGCCGAGTGTCACCGGTCCCGCCTCGCCGACAAGATCGCCTAGCTGCGGGGTAGCTTCGCCCGATGCGGAGACGCGCACCGTCAGGCGCACCTCATTGACTTGGGAGAGTCGCGCCCGGGGTGTCATGGCATCGTTGTCGCCCAAGGTCAGCTCGAGTGGCAGGTCGCTAACCGTGACCCGCTCCACCGCCAGTGGCGGCAATTCACCGGCCACGTCGCGGGCGATGACGAACACCGTGTCGCCCGGCGCGGCCCGCTCGCGGAGCGATTCGGCGAGGCCGACCCTGACCGCGAGCGACGCGCCATCCTGCGCGGCCTGATGAGCATCGACCTGGTCGGACGAGGCGTCCAGGCGCTGTTGTGCCACGGCAATGCCCTCCCGCAGCGCCTCCGCCGAGCCGGGGTCGTCGAAACCGGCGATCGCGCGCCGCCAGTAATCGATGGCCTCTTCATAGCGGGCGCGATCGAAGGCATGGATGCCCAGCATGCCGAGCACGGTGGGCTGGCGTGGATCCTGACCGAGGATCTCGTCGACCAGTGCCTGGACCTCGTCGGTCAGCGAGCGGTTGGCGACGAAGAATTGGATCTGTGCCAACTGCGCCAGCAGGGAAGGCTGTCGACCCTCCAGTTCGATCAGGCGCTCGATCGCGGCGATGGCATCACGTCCCCGATTGCCGTCCCGGTACAGCGGAAACAGCGACATCCACACCTTGGGATTGTCCGGCTGTCGCTTGGCCTGCTCCTCGAGCCGCTCGATCAGCATCGTCAGCGAGCCGTCAGGCGAGTTGCGCACCTCCTGATGCACGGCATACAGTGCCAGATCGCCCTCCGCGCCTTCCCGCTGATACCAGAGCAGACTGGCCACCACCAACGCCACCATCACCAGCGGTACCAATAGTCGGCCGGCCTGGGGCGACTCAAGCGGTGTGCGGCGGCGTACCTGGGTATCCTCGAGCAGGCTGCGTTCGAGCTCCAGCCGACCCTCCTCGACTCGCGCGGTGTCGAGCTCGCCGCGTGCATGGGCCGTTTCCAGCGAGGCCAGGCGCTGACGATAGACCGCCACGTTCTGTGCATCGGTGCGCTGCTTGGCTTCGAAGGCCTGCTGAGCATCGTGCAGCGGGCGGGTCCGTCTCAGCGGCAGGATCACGAGCCACAGGGCAGGCAACAGTACCAGGGCGATGCCCAACCAGAGCAGATTCATTTGCTCCCCTCGCGGTTAATCAGGGCGTTGAGGCGCTCGCGCTCCTCGGCGCTGAGCGCTCGAACCCGGACATGCTTTCGTTTGCGGACGAAGACCGCCACGATCAGCCCGCCGATTAATACCAGCGCGGCCGGCAGTCCCCACAGCAGCCAGGTACGCTCGTCGAGTCGCGGGTTATAGAGCACGAACTCACCGAAGCGCGCGACCATGTAATCGAGGATCTCTTTATCGGATCGCCCGTCGCGTAACAAATCTGCGACGCGTTCGCGCATGTCGGCAGCCACCGGAGAGTTGGAGCTGTCGATGGCCTGGGCATCGCATTTGGGACAGCGCAATGAGGCAGTAAGATCACGATAGCGTTCGGCCATTACTGGCCTCTCGAAGTCACGCACCTCGATAGCCGAATCCGCCAGCACAGGGACCGACGTTATCAACAAGAGCAACAGCAGGCCGGCCCGGGTCATCAACGCCATCTGCCCACCTCCTGCACGACACGTTCGACATCCTCGGGAGTGATATAGCCCGTGTGCTTATAGCGAATGATGCCCTCGGCATCGACGAGGAAGGTCTCCGGCACACCGTAGACGCCGAGCTCGAACCCCAGGTCGCCATCCGGATCGAAGATATTGACTTCGAAGGGGTCGCCGAACTCGTCGAGAAACTCCCGCCCCTTGACGCGGGTGTCCTTGTAGTTGATGCCGACCAAGCGCACGCCGCGCTCAGCGAGTGTCAGCAGCTGGGGCATTTCCTCCTTGCAGGTCGGGCACCACTCGGCCCAGACATTGACCAGCGTGACCTGCCCGTGCAACAGCGACTCATCGACCCGGGCACCGGGATCCTTCAGTGTCGAGAGGGAAAAGGCAGGAAACTGCTGGGCTAGCAGTGCCGAATTGCGGGTACTGGGATCCATGGCCAAGCCTCGGTAGAGAAAGAAACCCAGTCCCAGGAAAACCAGCAAGGGGAAAAGCAGTAACAGTCGCCGTTTCATGTATGGACCTCACGGAGGAGAGTGGAGTCAGCTGCCACTGAGCGCTGACGCCGATAGCGACGGTCCGCCACCGCCAGCAGACCGCCAGTGGCCATCAACAACGCCCCCAGCCAGAGCCAGCGTACGAACGGCTTGATCTGGATTCGCATGGCCCAGGCACCGTCACCCAAGTCTTCGCCCAGCGCCACGTAAATGTCCTGCAGCAGCCCAGGGCGCAGGGCGACGTCGGTCATGGGCTGACCGCGGGCAATATACAATCGCTTCTCGGGCCGTAGGGTGGTGACATGCTGGCCATCACGTGCCACCTCAAGGGCTGCCGTATCGGCCAGGAAATTGGGACCGCGGCGCTCGCTCAGGTCGGTCATGGTGAAGCTGTAGCCGCCTATCTCGACACGCTCCCCCACGGCAAGACGTACGTTACGCTCGATGGCATAGTTCGACACCATGGCCACGCCCACGATGGTGATGGCCATGCCCAGATGGCCGACTACCATGCCCCAATGCGCCAGCGACAGCTTGCGCAAGCCGGCCAGGGGTGAGGAGGCATGGCGGGTCTTGTCGAACAGGTCACGCATCAACGCCAGCACGACCCACAGGGCCATGACCAGCCCCAGCGCCACGGCGGCGTTCCATTCTCCGCCGTAGAGGAACGGAACCGCCGCCGCCATGATCAGCGCGGCGATGCCGGACCAAAGTAGTCGGCGCATCAACTCGCGCCCCGCCATCTGCTTCCAGCGCGCCACGGGGCCTAGCCCCATGAAGGCGCACAGCAGCACGGTCAGCGGCACGAATAGCGTATTGAAGTACGGTGGGCCGACGCTGATCTTGCCCAGCCCCAGGGCATCGAGAATCAGCGGATAGACCGTGCCCAGCAAAACGGTCACGGTCATGACGACCAAGAGGATATTATTGATCAGCAACAGCGCATCACGAGACAACCAGCCGAAGCCCACATTGCCGCTCATCCGCGGCGCACGCAGGGCAAAGATCAGCAAGGAAGCGCCCACCGTGAACCCCAGCAGTGCCAGAATGAAGATGCCCCGTGACGGGTCATTGGCGAAGGCATGCACCGACGTCAGCACCCCGGAGCGCACCAGGAAGGTGCCCAGCAGCGACAGCGAAAAGGTAAAGATCGCCAGCAGGGCGGTCCAGCTCTTGAAGGTGCCACGCTTTTCCGTGACCGCCAGCGAATGGATGAGCGCCGTCCCGGTCAGCCAGGGCAGGAACGAGGCGTTCTCCACCGGGTCCCAAAACCACCAGCCGCCCCACCCCAGCTCGTAGTAGGCCCACCAACTACCCAGCGCGATGCCCATGGTGAGGAAGGCCCAAGCAATATTGGTCCAGGGCCGCACCCAGCGTGTCCAGGCGGCATCGAGCCGCCCTCCCAGCAAGGCAGCGATGGCAAAGGCGAAAGCCACCGAGAAGCCCACATAGCCCATATAGAGCATGGGAGGATGGAGGATCAGCCCGACGTCCTGTAGCAGCGGGTTGAGATCGGCGCCGTCCTGAGGCACTCCCGGCAGCAGACGTTCGAAAGGGCTCGAGGTGATCAGGATGAACAGCAAGAATCCGGTGCTGACCATGCCCATGACCCCCAGGACACGGGCCAGCATGTCACGCGGCAGGTTGCGCGAGAACAGGCTGACGGCGAAGCCCCAGCCGCTGAGGATCAGGCTCCATAGCAGCACCGAGCCTTCGTGCCCCCCCCACACCGCCGTGAGCTTGTAATACCACGGCAGCATCGAGTTGGAGTTGTTGGCCACATAGGACACGCTGAAATCGTCGAGCAGGAAGCTCGCGGTCAGGCTGGCATAGGCCACCAGCAAGAAGGCGAACTGCCCCCATGCCATGGGCTCGGCGAAGGCCATCCAGAGTGGGCGGCGGAGCGTGACGCCCGCTAACGGAGTCAGCGCCTGTATAAACGCCAGGCCCAGCGCCATGATCAGCGCGAAGAGACCGAGTTCAGGAATGATTTTGACGAGCATAGGGATTCCATCTTGAGTCGCGTGATTTCTTGGGGCGAGGCGATCGGCCTCGGCAGCCCATCAATTCGAGCTAGTCCGTCGCTTTCGATGCCGAGTCCAAACGAGTTTCGCCAGGAGCGGCAGGAGCGTGACCCCACTGGCCAGGATCAGCGCGACCGTGAGGCCGCGGGAGTCGGCGGTAATCAGGACTTCGCCGAACATGACGATCAGGTACGCCGTCGGAAGTACGCCGGCCAGCGTGGCAATCAAGAAACGCCAGAAGGCCAGCGGTGTCAGGCCCGCCGCATAGCTGACGGCATCGAATGAAATAAATGGCACCAAACGCGAGGCGAAAACGAAAAGCATCAACCCTGTCTGAGAGCGCTCCTTTCCCAGCCAATCCAACATAGGACGTATGCGCGACCAGCGATGGATCACCTCGCAGCCAAGCAGGCGGGCAATGCCGAAGGCGAGCAACGCGCCGGCCTCGGCACCGATGACCACATACGCCGTCCCCCATAGAGGGCCGTAGATCGCACCGGCCACCATGGCGATCGGCCCACTGGGTATCGGGCTCATGACAATGGCCGCTATCATCATGGCGATAATGGTCAATGGCCCCCAGCCCCCCAACTGGCCAACCCACTCACGCAGAGCCTGCTTATTGGTGAGCGTCGATAAGGCACCGGTCTCCATCAGGATCCAATAGAGGGTCACCAAGCCAATCAGCACAGAAGCTCCCAATATGAGCCTGTGCTTTACACCGAGCGTGCTTGCCATACTCATCTCAGTTGTGTGAGATGACATCTCATGTCACCCCTGTGCCGTTATGGCGTGTCATTCGACACCCAATATGTCGCGAAGCCGGTCGGTCGACACCGCACCATTGATGCGCTGCACATTACCTTCTTCATCGCGGTAATAGCTGGTCGGCGTTCCCGTGGCGCCGGCCTCGCGCATGAGCTGGGCATGCCGCCTAAGAAGCGCTCGACTCTCCTCCGACGGCACCACCGGACTGATGCCGCCATTGCGGAAGTTCAATTCATGGGTTTCGAGGGCTTTGGTTGGGTCATTCGACTCAAGGATCGCGGCCGCCTTGCGGAGACTGTCCTCTGACAGAACGCCGACCAGCACATGACGAAGCTGAAGCTCACCTTGATCGATTAGAGACCGTGAGCTCTTCCACAGCGCATTGCAGTAGGGACAATTGGGGTCGGTCAGCGTATACACGATATGTGACGCACTATCAGGTCCTTCCGGAATAAAGCGAGTGTCCTCGAACGCGCTCCAGGTAGCTTCCAGCATCGGTTCCAGCACCAGAGCTTGAAGTTGGTTTTCCATTACAGCGTTGCCCTGAGGATCAATTAAGGTACCGATGATGGCGTGGTCGGAAGTGGAGGGAATATAAGCCGCCACGGGCTCATTATCATAGGACAAGGCATAACCTTGTATATCTCCCGGGGCATTAAAGGTTCCGTGGAATTTGAGTCCTTGATCCAATAATGCCGTAATCGATGCGGGTAGGGGGGCTCCCGTATCGGCTGTACTAATGGCCTGGTGGCCGTCAAGAGAATCGCCCCCCGTTTCCTCCGCCAGAGCGGGGAGCGTAATGAGACCGAACAGCCCTACAACAGCAAGGCAATAAGTGGAGTAGATGATTTTCTTCATGAACGGCCTCTTCATCGCTCTCTGATCAACCCGGGGAATCGAACCTGTCGTAGCGATTGGTTGTCAGCTATCACGCTTCTTTCCGAAGAACAGATACTTGGCGAGCGCGGCGACGCCAAGCACCAACGCAATAATCAGCAGGATGGAAATGAGCCCCATCCCCGCCATCCCCCACGTGCATGCTTCGCTTCCCATCATCTTGGTCTCCTATTAAATTTTGCTACTCAGACTTGGTGGGCCCGAACCGCCTGGGGTTCACCGCTCGTCACCGGCGAAGCGTCATCGATATCCGGCGTGAAGCGGCGTAGCCGCAACGAGTTGGTCAACACGAAGACGCTGGAGACGCTCATGGCGGCTGCCGCCAGCATGGGGCTGAGCAATACGCCGATGAACGGATAGAGCACGCCCGCCGCCACGGGGATCAGCGCCACGTTGTAGCCATAGGCCCAGACGAAATTCCCGATGATGGTCCGGTGGGTGCGCTTGGAGAGTGCCACGGCATTGACGATGCCCCGCAGGTCGCCACGCATCAGCACGATATCACCGGCCTCGATGGCGATATCCGTCCCGGTACCGATGGCGATGCCCACGTCTGCCTGCGCCAACGCCGGCGCATCGTTGATCCCGTCGCCCACGAAGGCGACCTTACCGCCCTCGGCCTGTAGTCGCTTGATCTCGTCTGCCTTCTGGTCAGGCAGCACCTCGGCGAGTACGCGCTGAATGCCGACCTGTCGGGCGATGGCGTCGGCGGTGGCGCGGTTGTCGCCGGTGAGCATCGCCACTTCCAGCCCCAGCGCCTTGAGTGCTGAAATGGCTTCGGCCGAGCCCTCCTTGAGCGGATCGGCCACCGCGATGACCGCGGCGAGTCGGCCGTCCACCGCGGCATAGAGGGGGCTCTTGGCATCCTCGGCAAGCGCCTTGGCGCGCTCTTCCGCCTTGCCGAGCCCAATCCCGAGCCGGTTCATGTAGCGATCGGCCCCTACGTAAAGCCGGTGACCGGCGACGTCGGCTTCGATGCCGTAGCCCGGCTCGGCGCTGAAATGGCTGACGGCCGGCAGCTCGAGTCCACGCGCCTGGGCGCCGCGCACGATGGCATCGGCGATGGGGTGCTCGCTCTGGGCTTCCACTGCCGCGACCAGTCGCAGCACCTCATTCTCGTGCCCCTCGATCACTTCGAAGTCGGTCAGCTCGGGGCGACCCTGAGTCAGGGTGCCGGTCTTGTCCAGCACGACGGTATCCATCTTGGCCAGCGTCTCGAGCGCCGCGCCCTTGCGAAACAGCACCCCCATCTCGGCCCCCTTGCCGCTACTGACCATGATCGCAGTCGGGGTGGCCAGGCCCATCGCGCAGGGGCAGGCGATCAGCAGCACACTCACCGTGGTGACGAAGGCGAAGGACAGCGCCGGGGCCGGCCCGACGGCGAACCACACCCCGAAGGTGATCAGGGCGATGGCGATGACCACGGGCACGAAGACACCGGCGATCTTGTCGGCCAACTGCTGGATCGGGGGTTTCTCGGCCTGTGCCGCTTCCACCATCTTGACGATCTGTGACAGCACGGTGTCGGCACCGACCCGAGTGGCGCGGAAGGTAAGCGCGCCGTTCTTGTTGATGGTGCCGCCGACGACTTCGGCATCCTGCTGCTTGGCAACCGGTACCGGTTCGCCACTGATCATCGACTCGTCGACGAAGGAATGGCCTTCTTCAACGATGCCATCCACCGGGATACGCTCGCCCGGGCGGGCCAGGATGCGATCGCCGGGCACGACGGCCTCGATCGGCACCTCGACCGCTTCGCCATCGCGGATGACGCGGGCGGTTTTCGCCTGCAACTGCAGGAGCTTCTTGATCGCCTCGGAGGTACGGCCTTTGGCGATGTGCTCGAAGTAGCGTCCCAACAGGATCAGCGTCACGATCACCGCCGCCGCCTCGAAGTAGCTCACGGCGGTATCAGCCGGGAAAAAGCCGGGTACCAGCAGAGCGGCGACCGAATAGAAGTAGGCGGCGCTCGAGCCGATCATGACCAGACTGTTCATGCCCGGGTTGAGATGTCGAAGTTCGGCATAACCACCGCGATAGAAGCGCGCCCCGGCATAGAACTGCACGGGCGTGGTCAGCAGCCACTCGACGCCCATCCAGCCGCGATGCGGCATCAGACTCGCCAAGAGCGCATCAAAGTCGGGAATCACTTTTCCCATGGCGATGATGACCACCGGGATGGTGAGCACTGCCGCGAGAATGACCCGGTGGAGAAGCTGTCGTCCCTCGCGATCCTCGTCGTCCGCCTGCTGCTGCGACTCGGTTTCCTGCGGTTCATAGCCCGCCTCGCGGATGGCATGCTGAATGCGTGCCAGCGATACGGTCCCCGGCAGGAAACGGACGAAGGCCTTCTGGGTGGCGAGATTGACACTCACCTCCACCATGCCGGGCAGCTTGCCGAGCGCTCGTTCTATCCGCGAGACGCAGGATCCGCAGCTCATGCCGGCGACGGGAATCTCGAGGCTCTCCACCACCGGCTGATAGCCCGCCGTTACGATAGCGTCGAGCAGGCTGGCCGTCGTGGAGCCTCCCTCTATCTGGATCGCCGCCTTCTGTGTGGCCAGGTTCACCTGAGCGTTAATCACGCCCGGCTGCTGGCCGAGGGCCCGCTCAACCCGTCCGACGCAGGACGCACAGGACATGCCCCGAATCTCGATATCGACGTTTTCCGCCATTGCGGTCTCCCCCAACTTGGTTCTTCATCAGCCCAGCGTGCGCGCTTCGGGACTCCTGCGTTACACTGCCAGAAGCGACGAGGCCGCTCATTCGTCCCTATCGGCGATGGCGTCGACGATGGGGCAGCCTTCCTGCATCGGTCCTTCGCCTGTACATTCTTCAAGCGTTTTGGACAGCACAGCCTCGATTTGCGAGAGATGCTTGATCTGCTCGCGAATCTTGTGCAGCTTCTCGCCGGCGATGCGCTTGGCCTGTGCCCGGTCGCCGTTGGCATCCTGGAGGATCAACAGCTCACGGATCTCGTCGAGCGTAAAGCCCCACTGCTTGGCATGGACGATGAATTGCAACCGGGCCACGGCATCCAGGGGATAACGCCGATAGTTGGCTTCCGTCCGTGGGGGGGCGGGCATGAGCTTCTCTTTCTCGTAATATCGGATCGCCTGACTGGCGATCCCACTACGTTCGGCAAGCTCACCGATACTGAGGGTTTGCATGGCTTCACCTCTCGTACTGTGAATCGGAGCTTCTAGCCGCCCGACTGGGCCGGGCAGCCTGAGTCACGAGTCGTGACTTCGACTAGTCCGGTTGGCGCACGACCCGCAGATAGGGTGTCTTGGCATCCCAGCCGTCGGGGAAGTGTTGTCTGGCGTCGTCATCCGTGAGCGATGGCAAGATGATGACATCGTCACCGGTTTGCCAGTCGACGGGCGTTGCAACCTTGTGCTTGTCGGTTAGCTGAAGCGAGTCGATGACCCGCAGGATTTCGTCGACGTTGCGCCCGGTGCTGGGCGGATAGGTCAAGGTCAGGCGAATTTTCTTGTCGGAATCGATAATGAAGACGGTACGCACCGTCACCTTGGGGTCGGCTTTCGGGTGGATCATTCCATACAGCGTCGCCACCACCTGGTCTTCGTCCGCCAGTAGGGGATAGTTCAGGGCCGCGCCCTGGGTCTGCTCGATATCCTTCGCCCAGTCGTGGTGAGAAGCGAGGGGGTCGACCGATACTCCCACCAGCTTGACGCCACGCGCGGCGAACTCGTCCTTTCGCCTGGCAAACGCGCCAAGTTCCGTGGTACAGACTGGCGTATAATCGGCGGGGTGCGAGAACAGTACGGCCCAGTCCTTGCCCAGCCACTGATGAAAGCCAAGCGTGCCTTCGGTGGATTCGATCGTGAAATCGGGAGCTATCTCCCCTAGCTGTAGGGTCATCTCACTATCCTTATCTATGGTAAGTGTCGGATGATGCACTACGCACGATAACCTTTAAGTCAACTTTAAGGTCAAGGGCTTTCGAGGAAAGGAGTCTATTCTTTTACGTTATATCAAAAGGCATTAACTCATGGATGACTTTGAGGTAGGCGCAACCCTTAGAATTCTCTGCCTAACCATGTCCGAAGTAGGCGGCCGGCCCCAGGCTGCTTCGCGCCCAGCACCTTGCCCCCCCCAGGAAGCGTAACGCCTTGGAATCTCTCTCTTCTATCGGTCTGATTGGCGCCTTCGCCGGCGGGTTGGTTTCCTTCTTCTCGCCCTGCACCTTGCCGCTGTTGCCGGCCTACCTGTCGGTGGTCACGGGCGGGAGTGCCGGCAAGGCCGATAGACGCCTGGAGGCATTGATCCTCAGTGCCTTCTTCGTCTTCGGCTTCAGCGTCGTGTTCATCCTGTTGGGACTCGGCGCCAGTGGTATCGGCCAGCTGATGCGGGGGTATCGCCAGGAATTCAACTGGGTCGCCGGCTCGGCGGTGATCGTGCTGGGCCTGTTCATGACCGGTGTGTTCCGGTTGCCGCTGTTCCAGCGCACCCTTCAGTTCACACCGAACGTCCAGGGTGGCTCCCCGCTGTCGGCGACGGTGTTCGGGATCTCCTTCGCCATCGGCTGGACGCCCTGTATCGGCCCCATCCTGGGCGCCATCCTGATGGCCACCTCCAGCGCCGCCAGTGCCCAGGCCGGCATGCTCTATCTCAGCGCCTACTCGGCGGGCCTGGCGCTGCCTTTTCTCGCCAGCACCCTGCTGATCAATCGATTCGCCCTGCATCGGCAAAGTCTGGGTAGGTGGAGCGCCTATGCTCGCCCAGTCGCCGGCACGATCGTTATCCTGATGGGCATCGCCATCGTCTCGGGCACCATGACGCGGCTTTCCAGCATCATGGTCGACTGGTTTCCCTCGCTGGCGACACTGGGATAGTCGGGTCGGCGGCGGTGGCAAGGTGTAACCTGTTCATATCAGCGAGGAGAAACGCCACCGACCACGCAACAGAAACCTTTTGTACAATGGAGGGTTCTTCATGGAAAAAGACCCCGTTTGTGGCATGAGCGTCGATCCCGCCTCGACGGAGAGCGTCGAGCATCGCGGTGAGCGTTACTATTTCTGTAGCAAGCAGTGCGCCGAGCACTTTCGCGAGGATCCAGGCGCCGTGCTTGCCGCCACCTCGGCGGCTGCGTCGAAGCCCAGTGGCAAGGCCAATTATTTCTGCCCCATGTGTTCTGGCGTAGAGAGCGAGGAGCCGGGGGAGTGTCCCAAGTGCGGCATGGCGCTGGAACCCGTCAAGCCGCAACCGTCGTCGAGGGTCCAGTATACCTGCCCCATGCATCCGGAGGTGCGGCAGGATGAGCCCGGCGACTGCCCCAAGTGTGGCATGGCACTCGAGCTCACCCGCGTTTCCGGAGAGGAACGCAGCTTCGAGTTTCTCGAGATGTTCCGACGCTTCTGGGTGGGCGGCCTGCTGACGCTGCCGGTGTTGTTCGTCGCCATGGGCAGCGTGCTGCCCGGTATCGGCCCTTGGGTGGATGAGGTGCTGCCCGCCGGCAGTGGTCACTGGATCGAACTGATCTTTGCCACGCCCGTGGTGCTATGGGCCGGATGGCCATTCTTCCTGCGTGGTTGGAAGTCCCTCGTCACACGCAACCTCAGCATGTTCACGCTGATCGCCCTCGGTGTGGGGGCGGCCTATGGCTACAGTGTCGTCGCCACGCTCGCCCCTGGGATATTCCCGGCCACTTTCCGTGACGCCGATGGCTCGGTCGGCGTGTATTTCGAGGCGGCGGCGGTGATCGTCGTGCTGATCCTGCTCGGTCAAGTGATCGAGGCCCGCGCCCGCGAGAAGACCGGCAGTGCGCTGCGCGCGATCCTCGATCTCGCGCCGCCGACCGCACGACGCATCGATGCCGAGGGCAATGACGAGGAGGTCTCGCTCGACGAGCTGTGTACCGGTGACCGTCTACGGGTACGCCCCGGTGACAAGGTGCCGGTCGATGGCGAGGTGCTCGAAGGCCACAGCACGCTGGACGAGTCGATGGTGACCGGGGAGTCCCTTCCCGTCGAGAAGCGCGAGGGCGACACGGTCATCGGCGGCACCGTGAGTGGTCAGGGCAGCTTCGTCATGCGCGCCGACAAGGTCGGCGAGGACACGGTGCTTTCGCAGATCGCGGAAATGGTGGCCGAAGCGCAGCGTTCGCAGCCGCCCGTTCAGCGGCTTGCCGATGTGGTCGCCGGCTATTTCGTCCCCGCGGTGGTTATCGTGGCGATCCTGGCATTTATTGCCTGAGGGATCTGGGGGCCACCGCCGGCGATGGCCTACGCGGTGATCGCCGCGGTATCGGTGCTGATCATCGCGTGTCCCTGTGCGCTCGGCTTGGCGACGCCGATGTCGATCCAGGTTGGGGTCGGTCGCGGGGCCCGGGCGGGCGTGTTGATCAAGAATGCCGAGGCACTGGAACGTTTCGAGAAAGTCGACACCCTGGTCGTCGACAAGACCGGCACCCTCACAGAGGGTAAACCCCGGGTCGTATCCCTCAAGCCCGTTTCCGGCAGTGATGAAGCGCAGTTGCTGCAACTTGCCGGCAGCCTCGAGCGAGGCAGCGAACATCCGTTGGCCGAGGCCATTGTCAGTGCTGCGCAAGAGCATCATGTCGAGCTGAGCGATGCCAGCGATTTCGAGGCGGTGACCGGCATGGGGGTCACCGGTCGGGTCGAAGGACGCGAGCTTGCGCTTGGCAATGCCCGGCTGCTCGAAACACGTGGTGTGGAGGCGCGGGAATGGACGCAGCGTGCCGAGACGCTGCAAGCCGAAGGGCAAACCGTGATGTTCCTGGTGGCCGATGATCAGGTCATGGGACTCATCGGTGTCGCGGACCCGATCAAGGAAACCACCGCACAGGCGATCCGGACGCTCAAAGAGGATGGCCTGCGCCTGGTTATGCTCACCGGCGACAACCGTACCACCGCCGAAGCCGTGGCGCGCCAACTTGGTATCGACTAAATTGAAGCGGACGTACTGCCGGAAGATAAAGGGCGTATCGTGCGCGAGCATCGCGAGGCCGGGCGCGTGGTCGCCATGGGCACGGGGACCGATGTCGCCATCCAGAGCGCGGGGGTGACTCTGGTGAGAGGGGATCTCTCCGGCATTGTTCGCTCCCGCCATCTCAGTCGCTGGGTGATGCGCAATATCCGCCAGAACCTGTTTTTCGCCTTCGTCTACAACAGCCTGGGGGTGCCTCTGGCCGCCGGGGCGCTGTTTCCGTTCACCGGCTGGCTGCTCAGTCCCATCTACGCCGCCGCCGCGATGAGCCTGAGCTCGGTCTCGGTCATCGCCAACGCACTGCGGCTACGCGCCGCCAAGCTATGAGCCGGGGCCGCCGACAACCATAGAGGAGGGGGAGCATCATGGCTTATGTCGACCTGCAGCGACGTAGCGTATTGCGCCGCATCGGCGGTGTGGCGGCGTTGTCGACCCTGGTGGGGGCCGGGGTATGGACCGGGAGATATCGCCCCGCTCTGCGGGCGGCGTCCGCGTCAACGGCCATGGAGGGGCCCTTCGACGTCGACCTGCGTGTGCGAGCCCGTCCCGACAAGGTGGCTATCCTGCCCGGTGCGCCGAGCGACGTCTGGCGCTACACGGCCGAGCGAATCGTCGGGCCTGAAGATACCCTGACGCCCGTGGGTGAGAGTTATACGGGGCCATTGATTCGCCTGCGTCGTGGTCAGCGCTTGCGGGTACGCATCGACAACGATCTCCCCGAAGACACCACCGTGCATTGGCATGGTCTGCACGTACCACCGGACGTGGATGGTCAACCGCGCCTGCCGATCGCGCCAGCGACGAGCATGGCGGTCGCCTTCGATGTCGTGGATCGTGCCGGTCTGTACTGGTACCACCCCCATCCTCACGGCCCCGATGGTGGCCGGGTTGGCTTTCAGAGTTACGCCGGCCTTGCCGGTCCACTGATCATCAACGACGACGCCGAGCGTGCCTTGGAGCTCCCCGACGGAGAGCGGGAACTGGTCCTCATCCTGCAGGATCGCACCTTTAGCAATGGCAATGAGCTTCAGTACATCGACGATGGTGGCATGGGGGCGATGATGACCCGCATGCAGGGCTTTCGCGGGGAGCGGGTACTGGTGAACGGCCACCCGGACGCGCGACGCGAAGTGTCCACGCAGCCATATCGATTGCGCCTGCTCAACGGCTCCAACTCGCGCATCTACAAGCTGGCCTGGAGCGATGGCCGGGCGGTGACCGTCATCGGCACCGACGGTGGCCTGCTCGCCAAGCCCGAGCGGCGCCGCTCGGTCACACTGGCGCCGGCCCAACGGATCGATCTGTGGGTCGATTTTGGCGACACCGAGCCGGGAGAGTCCGTACAGCTGGTGAGCGAGGAGTACCAACTCGGCATGATGGGCGAGCGAATGGGCGACATGATGGACCGGGGCATGATGGGCGATCGAATGGGCGGCATGATGGATCGAGGGATGATGGGTGATCGAATGGGCGAGATGATGGATCGAGGCATGATGCGCGACATGATGGGAAGCGAGCGGCTCTCGCTAGTTACCTTCGCCGTCGTCGCACGGGCGAACGATGCGGAAACCCTGCCGGAACGCTTGGCCCAAGACCTGCCGGCCTCCCCGGTTCAGGCCGATACGCCAGTACGCCGCTTCGAGCTGGGCATGCGCATGATGCAGGGGTTCACGATCAACGGCCGGCAGATGGAGGGCGCGACGGTGGCAGATGACGAGATCGTCCGGCTGGCGCAGACGGAGATCTGGGAGTTCGTCAACAACACCATGATGCCGCACCCCATGCACGTTCATGGACTGCAATTCCTGGTTCAGGAGCGGATATCGGCGGGCGGCAAGACGGACCTGCACGATGGGATCATCGACGCGGGATTGCATGACACGGTGCTGGTGTTCCCGGAGGAACGGGTGCGCATCGCTCTGACCTTCAAGGACTTCGAGGGGTTCTACATGTACCACTGCCACACCATGGAGCATGAGGATGCCGGTATGATGCGCTACTTCAAGGTGGTGGCATAACGAACCGGTCTGGTTTCGATCACACCGTATTTCGATCACCTGGCAACCACACGGGATGACGATACAGATGTCCTTCTACGAGAATCGTGTTCTGCCGCATTTCCTCCACCTGGCGTGTGGCAACACGGTGGTCGATCGTCAGCGGGCGGCCGTGGTGCCGCAAGCCCGGGGCCGTGTTCTGGAGGTGGGTATGGGGTCCGGGCTCAATATTCCCCACTACGATCCGGACCGGGTCGAGCTGGTCTGGGGGCTCGAGCCTTCCGAAGGCATGCGACGCAAGGCCCGCCACAACGTCGCCAGCGCACAGTTCGAGGTGCGCTGGCTGGACCTGCCGGGCGAGGAGGTCCCTCTCGACGACAACAGTGTCGATACCGTGGTGCTCACCTACACCCTGTGCACGATTCCGGACTGGCACCGGGCGTTGGAGCAGATGCGTCGCGTGCTCAAGCCGGGTGGCCAACTGCTGTTCTGCGAACACGGCACGGCGCCCGACGAAGCCGTACGCCAGTGGCAGCGCCGTATCAATCCCCTGTGGCGCAGAGTGGCGGGGGGCTGCCATCTCAACCGCGACATACCCGAGCTTATCGGGCACGCAGGCTTCGGTATCCAGCGGATGGAGACGGGCTATCTTTCGAAGGTCCCGAGGTTCGCTGGCTTCAATTTCTGGGGGGGGGCTGTTCCCCGCTGATCAAGCTCGCGTGTAATGAGGCGATTCCCCGAACAACTGGCCATCCACTTCGATGGCGGTGCCATCCACGAACACTGGCACATAGCTCAGGGTCTTGACCTGATAGTCCAGGATCGGCGGCGCCAAGTGCCTTGCCCAGTAGCGAGCGATGCTCTGGAGCGCGTCGAGGTGGACCGTCCCCATGCGTACCAGGTATTTGCCGAGGCGGCCTCTCGCCGGCACGGTCTCGATGCCCAGCTGCTTCGCCGTGACCGGATCCTGACGAAAGGCGTCCAGATCGGACGCGCGCCATTGCCCGTGGCGAGGGAGGCCACCAGGCTCCAGAGTGTCTTCGCAACACTGGCGTCGTGCTTGAGGTGACTTTGCTAGGTGAACTGGCTCAGCAGGCCACTGAATAGCTATTAATAGACATTATTTAACCCTTGAGCGCCAGAATGCGCCTGGCACCGTTGAGCACAATGACCCCCGCGATGGTGCCGATAATCAGATCCGGATAATTGGTTCCGGTCCACGCGACCAAGGCGCCGGCGGTGATGACCCCCAGGTTGATCACCACGTCATTGGCCGAGAATATCCAGCTTGCCTTCATGTGCGCCCCGCCCTCTCGATGTTTGGATATCAGCAGCAGACAACTGGTATTGGCAATCAATGCGACGAATGCAATCGCCATCATCATCAGCGATTCAGGCTCGCTACCGAATACAAAGCGCCTGACCACCTCTGCGAGTACGCCAACCGCCAGAATCAGTTGGAGCACACCTGCAAGATGCGCGGCACGCACCTGCATTTTTACGCTATGCCCAACCGCATACAGGGCGAGCCCGTACACGGCCGCATCGGCAAAATTGTCCAGGGATTCTCCAATCAGGCCGGTGGAGTGCGCGATCAGGCCGGCCGTCATTTCCACCACGAACAGGACCGCATTGATACCGAGCAACCAACGCAGGGTGCCGGACTCCTGCGCGGCAGAGGCCGACGTGTCACCGACCGCCTTGATCGACTCAGGATCGGCAGCGGCCGTTTCCTGAAGCGAGGCTCCTAGCCCCAAGGTTGTCAGTTTTGCGGTGATGGGCTCGACCTCGCCGTCATGCACGACCTCTAATCGGCGGTTCGACAAGTCGAAGGACAGCACCCGAATCTCCTCAAAGCCGTTCAGGGCAAGGCGAATCATTCGCTCTTCCGATGGACAGTCCATCTTCGGCACGGCATAAACGCTGACCCATTTCCCCGATGCTTCGGAGGAGCGACGCATATCGGTATCCGCTATGGGCGTCGCATCGCCGTCACAGGGGGCTCCACAGGTTTTGCTCATGATACGACTCCACTTGAATATTATCGGGCTATCATTTAAAACCATATAGTCACTATAAGGTCAACAGAGCGGAGAGAATCCGTTGAGGAGGAGCTTGGTGCGTATTGGTCAGTTGGCAGAGTTGGTAGGGGTCGATACACAGACGATCCGCTTCTATGAACGACAGGGCCTGTTACCGTCGCCTGAACGGCAGGAGAACGGTTACCGTGTCTATACCGAGGAACATGGTGAGCGGCTGGCTTTCATTTGTCGCTGCAGAATCCTGGACCTGTCGCTAGCAGAGATTCACGAGCTACAGAGGTATCAGGACGACCCTCACCAACCTTGTGCCGCCGTGAACGCTTTGCTCGATGATCACATCTCTCACGTGCGCTCGCAGATAACCGCTCTACAGGCGCTTGAGAAACAACTCGTTTCACTGAGAGCGAGTTGCAACGATGGCCGGGAAGTTGAGGCGTGTGGGGTTCTTGCTGGAATTAGCGAGGGAAGCATGCACCAACAGTAGGTTGACGCATCAACCATTAAATCCGGATACCCTCCCCAGCCGTGCATTAGGGCTTGTCTGAAAAGTGCCTACGCTCGGTAATACGGCGTTAAAAATCGGATCAACATGCTCATTCACACCCCGTAAACTGCGCTGTCTCACTGATTTTTGCCTTGTCTAACCTTCGCTCGCCGACTTTTCGGACAGAGCCTAGAATGTACGAGAGTCTGAAGAAACGCCCCAGCGATCCTGTTCGCCAGGGCGCCGCTGTGCTGATGTATTGAACGCTACTCAGTCGCGGTTAGTCACCATTGCCCACTCGCAGGGCCACGAAGTAGGTGCGGCCTTCGCGGTTGAGCAGAACAGGCACCGCTTGATCATCTGGCAGGCGGGTCAGCATCTCCTTCAGCTGTTCCGGACTCTCTACCGGCTGCTGGCCCAGTCTGACCAGCACATCGCCGGGGCGAATGCCGACGGCAGCGGCATGTCCGGCGGGGGCCACCTTGACGATGCGCACCCCGTGATCGATGCCAAGCCGACGCTTCTCCATGTCGTTCAACGGCTGAACCGCGATGCCCAGTCGAACCGGGTCGCCATCGGATTGACCGGGGCCGGCATCCGGCCACTCGCCAACTTCCACCGTGATGGTCTCCTGCTGACCATCGCGCAACACGGAGAGATCAACGTCTTCGCCGGGGGCCGTCTCACCGATCAGGCGCGGCAGCGTGGTGGAGTGGTCCACTTCCTGGCCGTTCACCTCAAGGATGACATCACCGGCCTTGAGGCCGCCTTCTGTCCCAGGGCTGCCGGGCTCGACCTGGGCAATCAAGGCACCCTCGGCCTGCTCCATGCCGAAGGACTCCGCCAGGTCCTTGGATACCGGCTGGATGCTGACGCCCAGCCAGCCGCGGCTCACGTACCCCTCTTCACGGAGCTGGTTGGCCACATCCAGTGCCACATCAATGGGAATGGCGAAGGAGAGGCCCATGTAGCCTCCACTACGGGTCAGGATCTGGGAATTAATGCCCACGACCTCACCGTCGAGGTTAAACAGTGGTCCGCCCGAGTTGCCCGGGTTGATCGCCACATCGGTCTGGATGAAGGGAACGTAGACGTCTTGGGGCAGGGTGCGGTTGATGGCACTGATGATCCCGGACGTCACCGAGTGGTCGAAGCCGAAGGGTGAGCCTATGGCGGCGACCCACTGGCCGACCTGGAGGTTGTCGGAGTTGCCCAGTTGCAGGGTGGGTAGGTTATCCGCCTCGACCTTGAGGACCGCCACATCGGTCTTCTCGTCGGCCCCCACCAGCTCGGCCGAGAGTTCGCGACGGTCGTTGAGGCGCACCAGAATCTTGTCGGCCTCCTTGACCACGTGCGCGTTGGTCATGATGTAGCCGTCTTGATCGAAGATGAAGCCCGACCCCAGTGACCGACGCGGCTCTTCATTGCGATTGGGCGCACCGCCAGGTGGCATCGGGAAGCGGTCGTCGAAGAAGTCACGGAAGATCTCCGGCACCTCCTGCCCCCCAAATTGCCGTGAGGACGTCATGGACCTCTCGACCTTGCGGGAGGTGGAGATGTTGACCACGGCCGGCGCGGCCTCGTCGACCAGTTCCGTGAAGTCCGGCAGCTGTGGCTCGGCGAGGGCTGGCGTTGCCACCATCAGTAGTAAAGCTAAGCTCATCAGCCAGGCGTGCGAGTAAGGCTTGGGTATCACAATGGGCTCCTTCCGGGAGCATGGAACATGGTAGCAAACTTGGTACAGTGCCCACTATGCAAAGTTCCGTACTCCTAACCCCGGCTCGGCCTTCAACAGAGTTCGGGCTTGAAGCTTGAGTTGCTATAGGTTTTATACTGCTGGGTCATCAGGTGACACCACAAGGATGACGCATGGGACATCATCACGATCATCCCCATCTTGCCCCCACCTCTGGTGACCGTCGGGTGAGTATCGCCATCTGGGCCAACGGGATATTGACCCTTGCCCAGATCGTTGGGGGCATTCTGGCGGGAAGCCTCTCGCTGATCGCGGATGCGCTGCACAATTTTTCCGACATGGCTGCGCTTGTCATTGCGTTTGCTGCCCGCAAGATCGCGAGACGACCGCCCGACTCACAGATGACGTTTGGCTATGGCCGAATCGAGGTTGTCGCAGCGCTGATCAACTACACCACCCTCATTATCGTTGGCATTTATCTAATTTACGAAGGCTTCATGCGCATGATCAACCCGCCAGAGATTCAGGGCTGGATAGTCGTTATCATTGGCATTGTCGCTCTTCTTGTCGATGCGCTAACGGCCTTGCTCACCTGGTCGATGCAAAAACATAGCGTCAATATCCGCGCCCTCTTCCTGCACAACCTGTCTGATGCCTTTGCGTCCATCGCCGTGATCATCGGGGGCTCACTGATTCTGCTGTATGACATGCGTTGGGTAGACCCCGCGATTACGATCGGTATTGCACTCTATATTCTCTATCTTGCCTTTACGGAGATAGGTACCCCTATCCGGACACTGATGCTGGGCTCGCCACCCGATGTCGATGGTCAATCCGTCATTGATCTCCTGCGCAGCGTCGAAGGGGTTGAGGATGTGCATCATGTTCACCTATGGCAAATGCAGGAGAATACCGCCGCGCTTGACTGCCACGTGGTGACGACGGAAGCCGGCTGGCAGCAGCTCGAGGCGATCAAGGCGGATATCAAAGCTCAGCTGAAAGCGCGCTTTGGCATTGGCCACTCCAGCTTGGAATTCGAGCATATTGATTATGCACATCAGGATGCCAACCTTTATGGGCATGGATAACACGCCACTATTCGCCGACTTAGGCACCCAACAGCGGCTGAGCTCCACTCAGCAGTATCCTGAGCTTTTTTAAACCTAACTCTTTGAAATTGAGAGAAAAATGTACAAAAAGGCGACGTTTATCCTGGCCGGAGCGTTGATGCTGACGGCCATCATCGTGATCGTGTCGAGGCCCTCGTTGTTGGGCATGGGCGCCGAGACGGCGAGCCGAGAGGGTGCACAGGCCGAGAATTCGCTGGTGCGCGCGCACTCGCCGGTCCTAGGATCGGAAGAGGCACCGGTGACGGTCGTGGAGTTCTTCGACCCGGCCTGTGAGGCCTGCCGTGCCTTCTATCCGCTGACCAAACGCATCCTGGAAGCCTACCCCGAGAAGGTGCGGCTGGTGGTGCGCTACACCCCCTTCCACGGAGACGTATCCGAAACCGCCATTCGCGTGCTCGAAGTGGCCAGGCGCCAGGATGCCTTCCAACCGGTGCTGGAGGCGCTGCTGGCTCGGCAGAGCCAGTGGGCGGCTCATGGCAGTGTCGATGAGGAAGCGATCATGGAGATCGCCAGCGAGGCCGGACTGAACAGAGCCACAGCCGAAGAGCAGCTCAATTCACCAGAGGTACAGGCGGTCTTCGACCAGGACAAGGCTGACGTCGAGGCCAACCAGATCAGCAAGACGCCGACCTTCTTCGTCAATGGCGAGCTGTTGGACCCCTTCGGCATGCAGGAGCTGGTCGACGCCGTTAACCGTGAGGTAGCCGAGGTCTCCGGCGAAGGGGATGCATCATGACACGACGCTGGTTGCTAGCGGGACTGATGGTCCTGAGCCCCGTGTTGGCTGAAGCCCGTTGGCAAGAGCGTGCCGGATTATCACCGGCCAAGCCGGTATCGGCCAGGGCACAAGGTCGCGTCGCCCAAGAGCTCACTGTGGCACCAGGGGATACCCTGGACGCACTGCTGCAGCAGCTTGGCGTGGATGCCGAGATGCGCACCCAAGCGGCGACCTCGCTGGCGAACAGGTTCGACCCGAGACGATTGCTGCCCGGAGATCGTATCACTTTCACCTCTATGGCGACGGGACAGCCGGTGTCGGTGGCCATCGAGCGTGACTCGGGTATTCAGTACGTCGTCACCCTGGGTGAGCGTCCGTCGACGCGCATTGTCCAGCCTCGCCTCGACACCCTGACCTTGGGTCGTGAAGTAGATGTCAAGACGTCACTCTATGCCGCCTTGGAGGCTGAGGAGATACCCAGGCGTTTCGCAGCAGAGCTTGACATGCTGCTGGGCGGACTCATGGACACACGCCGTGATATCGCGGGGGGCGAGCGCCTGCAATTACTGTGGGAAGAAGATCGCCGTGAGGATGGCACTCGAGTCGGGCCTCCCCGTCTGACCTATATGAGGTTGGTTGACCAGGGGGAGCGGCTGGAGGTGCTGTGGCCGGCGGACCAGAGAACCACCGTGATGCTATTTAAAAATGGTAGCCTCTTGGACTCCTTGCAGATTCCGGTTCTCGGCGCACGCCTGACATCTCCCTTCGGCAACCGGCGCCATCCCGTATCCGGAGAGGTCCGACGTCATGACGGTATCGATCTTGCCGCGCCTCGCGGCACCCCGGTCATGGCCACCGCACGGGGGCGCATTTCCTTCATCGGTCGCCGGGGAGGTTATGGTCGTGTCGTCGAGATAGAGCACGAGACGGGCACCATCAGTCGCTATACGCACCTCAGCCGGTTCGTCGCCAGGCTGGCGGTCGGGGACTCCATCAAGGCCGGCGAAAAACTGGGTGAGGTAGGGGCCTCCGGACTCGCCACGGGGCCCAACCTGCACTACGAGGTGAGAGTGGATGACCGCCCCGTGGATCCTCTCGAGGAAGGGCAACTCATCCTTCTGAGTGAGTCACCCACACGCCAGGAGTATCGCAGCGCACTTTTCGAGGCTCGGACACGTCTGCAAAAAAACATTGGAACGTCCGCTGCTCCCGATCTGGCCGCATTGGACAATCGATAAGCCACCAGGCGGGCTTGCGATGCAACCCGCCTCGGTGGGCACGATCTGCCTATCGTCATGAGACCCTACCGCCTCAGCGGCAATCGCTTCACCCGGGAAGGGGTTATGGAAGGTATCTCGACAGTCACGCTGGGTTTTTAGGCAGCCTCACCGCCGGCGTGATGGTGTATGTCATTGGCCATGAGATCACTCCCGAGACCATCGCAGCGGTCACCAGAACAAGGCGACCCTGGGAGTCTCAATGGAGCATGGTGATCATGCTGCTCCTGAATGTCTCAACTAGGGCACGCTGGGACGCGCAGGAGGTTACCCAAAGTCGTGAGCGCCTTTGTGGGCTGTCTCACTGATACACAGCTGGTGATCACTCAGCACCTCGATGATCCGGCAGCTTTCGACTTTCCCCCCATCACACTGGCTCACCATCCGCCTGAGCTCGTCACGCAGTGCCGAGAGCCGCTGCAGACGTGACTCCACTTCCTCCAGGTGATGCTTGGCAACGGCATCGACCTCCTGACAGGACATGTCGGGCTGGTCGGACATCGCCAGTAGCTCACGTACCGCATCCACCGAGAAGCCGAAGTCCCGGGCATGGCGAATGAAGGTCAGCCGTCTGACGGCGCGCTCGTCGTAGCGACGCTGACCCCCTTCAGTCCGTAAGGTGTTTTCAAGCAGCTCGATGCGCTCATAGTAACGCACCGTTTCAGGCTGGCAGCCGGTACGGCGAGCCAACTCCCCGATACCGATGGCATGGCTAATCTCCGGCATCCTGATGCTCCTCTTGCATGACTTGAACCTGTAGTTGCTACAGGGATTATGCTTCCGGACAAGATTAAGACATTCGGAGAGGCAGCGCCATGACCGAACCAACGCAAGGCACCATCCCGTCGACGCTGACACTGCAGGTGGAAGGCATGGACTGCGGCGGCTGCGAGCGCAAGGTAGAGGCCGCTCTGGGCCGCCTGGAGGGCATCGGGGAGGTGTCGGCCAGTTCGGTCACCGGATCGGTGAGGATTCACCCTCAACAGGATACGACGCCTTCTCATGAGGCGATCGAGCGGATCCTTAACGAGCTCGGCTACCAGCTTGCCACCGATGATGAGGGAGATGAGGCGGATGCCGCTCCGGCCTCTTGGTGGCAGAGCGCCAAGGGACGCTTGGTGCTCGTCACGGGGGGGCTGCTGGCTCTGGCCTTCGTTCTCCGCCTGGTCTGGCCTAGCCTAGGCAACTGGCCCTTCGTCGCGGCCACCCTGGTGGGGTTGGTGCCCATTGCACAAGGCGCCTGGGGTGCGCTGAAGATGCGCAACCCCTTCACCATCGAGATGCTGATGAGCATCGCCGCCTTGGGGGCCCTGGCCATCAATGCCGCCGCCGAAGCGGCGGTGGTGGTCTTCCTGTTCGCCGTAGGCGAGTTGCTGGAGGGGGTGGCCGCGTCGAGGGCGCGACGCAGCATCTCGGCCCTGGCGGACCTGACGCCGTCCACGGCGAGGCTGATGGAGGATGGGGATACCCGTGAGGTCTCGGCCGCCTCGCTCACGCCTGGGCAGCGAGTCCTGGTGCGACCGGGCGACCGCGTGCCCTGCGATGGACGTATTCTGACCGGCGAATCCGACCTGGATGAGTCACCGATCAACGGGGAGTCGGTGCCCCGCACGCGGGCGCCGGGGGACGACGTCTTTGCCGGCACGGTCAACCTCGATGCCGCCCTGGAGGTGGAGGTAACCCGCGGCGCCGAGGACAACACCATCGCACGGGTCATCCGCCTGGTGGAGGAGGCCCAGGCCGCCAAGGCGCCGGTGGCACGTTTCATCGACCGCTTCGCTCGCTACTACATGCCGGCGGTGGTGGGGCTCGCCCTGCTGATGGCGGTGGTGCCGCCGCTGGTCTCGACCATGGCCTGGTCGGAATCGATCTATCGCGCCCTGGCCCTGCTGTTGATCGCCTGTCCCTGTGCTCTGGTGATCTCAACCCCCGCGGCGATCGCTGCCGGCCTCTCGGCGGGCGCCCGGCGGGGCCTGCTGATCAAGGGCGGCGCGGTGCTCGAACAGCTGGGTAAGCTGCGGACGGTGGCGCTGGACAAGACCGGCACCCTCACCGCCGGCACCCCCAAGGTCACCGACGTGGAGGACTGGGCCACTGGCCAGGGCACGCAAGAGATCCTGAGGCTGGCGGCTGGGATGGAACGTGACTCCAGCCACCCCATCGCCACGGCCATCCTCGCCCACGCTGAGCAGTTGGGCCTTTCCCTTCCACTGGCGAGTGAGAGCCGCGCCCTGTCGGGCCGAGGGGTCTCCGGTCGGGTCGAGGGGCGTGAGTTGAGCCTGATCACCCCCCGCCACCTGGCAGAGCAGGCCGCCCTCGATCACGATCTGACCGCTCGGATCGCCGAGCTGGAACACGCCGGCAAGACTCTCGCCGTGCTGGTCGAAGGCGAGCGCCCGCTGGGCCTGATCGCCGTGCGCGATGAACCACGCGACGATGCCCGGGAGGGGCTGACGGCGCTGTCGCGCCTGGGCGTGCAGGCGGTGATGCTCAGCGGTGACAATGCGCGTACCGTCGCGGCCATCGGTGACAGCCTGGGCATCGAGGCACATGGCGAGCTGATGCCCGAGGAAAAGGCCCAGCGCGTTCGTGACTGGCAGGCCGCCGGCCGAGGCCCAGTCGGCAAGGTGGGCGACGGTATCAACGATGCGCCGGCGCTGGCCGCGGCAGAGGTGGGCATCGCCATGGGCGGCGGCACGGATGTGGCACTGGAAACCGCGGATGCGGCGCTGCTCAAGAACCGCGTCGGCGGCATCGCCGAGCTGATCGCCCTGTCCCGGGCCACGCTGCGCAACGTCAAGACCAACGTCGCCCTGGCGCTGGGCCTGAAGGCCATCTTCCTGGTGACCACGGCGCTGGGCATCACCGGCATGTGGATCGCGGTGATGGCGGATACCGGCGCCACCGTGCTGGTGACCCTGAACGCCATGCGGCTGCTGGGCTATCGCTTCTCGCCAGGCAATAATGCCACGACTGGCTCGGCAAGCCCGCGCTACCAGGAAGCCACGTCATGAGGACAGAGCGGATACCGACAGTGCCGCGCCGCTGGTACTGGTTGGCATTGGCCGTTATGGTCGGCCTGGCCGACCAGGCCATCAAGGGGCTGGTGCAGGCGCTGATGCCGTATGGCCAGACCATCCCGCTAGCCCCGTTCTTCAATTGGGGCCACTGGTGGAACACGGGAGCGGCCTTCAGCTTCCTCGCCGATGCAGGCGGCTGGCAGCGCTATCTCTTCTTGGGCGTGACAGGGATGGTGACTATTGTCCTGACGATCCTGCTGTGCAGGCCCAGGCCCCGTCTGGAGGCGCTGGGGTACAGCTTGATGCTGGGTGGCGCGCTGGGCAATGGCATCGACCGCCTGGTACGAGGGTATGTCGTAGACTACCTGGACGTCTACTGGCATGAGTGGCACTGGCCCGCCTTCAACCTGGCGGATATCGCCCTGTTCCTGGGTGTCATCGCCTTTGCGATTGCGGCCTTACGTGAGCGTCCCTCCCCCAGAGCGTCTGAGTAACGGCATGGATGCAGAGAACCTGCCAGTCCGGTACATGACGCTTGCCGGCCGGATCTCTCCGGCCCTCGGCTGTTTCCTGGCCCTGACCGCCGGGGGACTGACCACTCTCAGCGCCGCGCCCTTTGCGCTGTGGTGGCTGGGCCCGGTGGCGGTGGCACTGGTCTATTCCGGCATCCATGTCCTGACACCCGCTCAGGCCGGCCTCCGCGGCTGGTGCTATGGGGTGGGCCTGTTCGGCTCCGGTGCCTCCTGGGTCTTCGTCGCGATCCACGACTACGGCTATACGGGGGCGCCCCTGGCGCTCTTCCTCACCGGCCTGTTCGTGGCCAGCCTGGCGCTGTTCTTCGCCGTCCCCTTCTGGCTCTATCGCCGCGTCACGGGCCCACGCCTGGCCTTCCTCAGCTTCGCCGGCATCTGGGTACTCAGCGAGTGGCTGCGCACCTGGCTGTTTACCGGGTTTCCCTGGCTGCTGCTGGGCACGTCCCAGGTAGACTCGCCGCTGGCGGCCTGGGCCCCGGTGGGCGGGGTCTATCTGCTGTCGCTGATCACCGCCCTGACCGGCACCCTGGGCGTGGAACTGCTGAGACGACGCTGGTGGGCCGCGGCGCCCATCGCTGTTCTCTGGCTAGCCCCGATGGCCTTGCCGACCCAGTGGACCTTCCCGGCCGGCGAGCCGCTGCGGGTCGCCCTGCTGCAGGGCAACCTGGATCAGGCGATCAAGTGGACTCCCGAGGGGCAGCGCGAGGCGGCCAGTATCTATACGGCGTTGACCCTTGCACAGTCCAACGACTTCGACCTGGTTGTCTGGCCCGAGGCGGCCCTGCCGATGCTCGAGGAGGAGGCCCGGCCAATACTGGAGCGGGTGCAGTCCAACCTCGCCCCCGACACCGCCTTGCTCACCGGCATCCTGCAGCGCGACGGCGGCGACTACTACAACGGCGTGATCGGCCTGGGTAACGCCGAGGGAAAGTACCGTAAGGCGCGCCTGGTGCCCTTCGGCGAGTACCTGCCGTTGGAGAGCCTGCTCGCCGGCACCATCGCCTTCTTCGACCTGCCCATGCCCACCATGACGCCTGGCACCGACGATCAGGAACCGCTGCGCGCCGCCGGAACCACCATCGGTAACGCCATCTGCTACGAGATCATCTATGCCGACCGGGTGGCCGAGCAGGCGCGCGACGCCGAGCTGCTGCTGACGGTCTCCAACGACACCTGGTTCGGACGCTCCATCGGCCCCCTGCAGCATCTGCAGATGGCCCGCCTGCGCGCCCTGGAGAACGGCCGCTATCTGATCCGCGCCACCAGCAACGGGGTGACCGCCATCGTCGATACTCAGGGCCGTGTCACGGCCCGCGCACCACAGTTCTTGGCGACGAGCCTCCGCGGCGAGGCGCTGCCCATGGTGGGGAACACACCGTTCACACGTACCGGTAGCTGGCCGACCTGGGTGTTGGCCGCCTTACTGGTGCTGCTTGGATGGAAACTCAACACACGTCGGTCTGGATGATAATAGTCCAGTCGAAAAGGGAGAGAATAATGGCTTTATCGGAACGTCACTCTAGTACAGCGAGGAAAGGTCCATGGTGGCAGCTCCGAGCACGCTCAGTGGTGGGGGTGCTGGTCGGTTGGCTGGCACTCATTAGCGTTGCTCAGGCCGAAGAGGAGAACGAGTGGCCCCGCGGCCACTATCCGCTGCCTGAGGAAGGCAATGTGATCGGCGACACCTACCGCATAACGGTGGATGATCGAGGAGATACCCTGCTCGATATCGCCAGGCGACACAACCTGGGGTACAGGGAGATCGTGCGCGCCAATCCGGATGTGAGTCTCTGGATTCCCGGCGAGGGTACCGAGGTGACCATACCCGGGCGCTTCATCCTGCCCGATGCTGAGCGCACCGGGATCGTCATCAACATCGCCGAGCTGCGCCTCTACTACTATCCGGAGGTTGACGATGGTGAAACGCCACGCGTTGAGACCTATCCCATCGGCATCGGTCGTGAAGGCTTCGGTACCCCCCTCGGTGTCACCGAAACCACCATGAATATCGAGAACCCTGCCTGGTACCCACCCGAGTCGGTCCAGCGTGAAGCCAGGGCACGCGGTGAGAAGGCGCCCAGCGTGGTGCCTCCGGGTCCGGATAATCCACTGGGGGATCATGCCATTATCCTGGGTTTCGACGGTTACTTGATTCATGGCACCAACCAGCCGGATGGTATCGGCATGCGTGCCAGCCGTGGCTGTATTCGCATGTTCCCTGAGGACATCGAGTCGATTTTCGACCGCGTGCCACCGAACACCCAGGTCCAAATCGTCAACCAACCCATCAAGATCGGCTGGGAGGAAGAGCAGCCGCTGGTTCAGGCATTCCCGCCGCTGGAAGAAGAAGGGCACAGCATGTCCGCGTTGGAAGACACCGTCACACGCCTCAACCAACGCGGTGTCGAGGGCTTGAGCTTCGATGATGGACAGCTTCGCGGCCTATTGGATGACCCCAGCGGTCGCATGGTGTCCCTGAACCCCAAGCCGGCGCCGGAACCGGATAGAAAGCACGACACTGGCTACAAGGGTATCTACGCAGAAATCGCGCTGCGTAGGCCATGACGACGACATGGCGAGTCTTGTCAGTCTCGTGAGCTGACTCGGTCGTGGCTTATCCAAGGTCTATCGCCCTCTGCATGGCCACTGGCGGTGCGTTGGGGCTCGGCCTTCCTCGCCTACCAGGCACCGAGGTGCGGGCTCTGGCTTTGCCTGCGTTTATAGGCCCACCTTGCCGCATGGTGCGGCGGGCTCCTAAGCTCACCATTGGCGTGCCGATTCTGGGGAGGGAAGGGCTATCGAGCTCGACGTCGCTCTGGGCTACCTGCTGCCGTGGGAGTTCTCACTGACCTGGTCGGCGAGCTGCCTGCTGGCCATCGTGCTCTACCTGCGAGGCCTGCGGCAGCGCAGACGGCGCGGCGAGGCCACCGGCGCGGGCCGAATCCTGGCCTACCTGCTGGGTGTCGCCACCATCTATGGCGTCACCCAGACTCATTACGACTACCTCGCCCAGTACATGTTCTTTACCCATCGGGCCCAGCACCTGGTGCTGCATCACGCCGGCCCCCTCCTGATCGCCCTGGCCGCCCCCTTGCCGGTACTGGCAGACGGCTTGCCGACTCGAATCAGACCCTTCCCCGGGTGGAGCCTGGCCGCGCGCCTGCTGCGTCCTGTTTATCGGACTCTGCAGCATCCACTGATCGCCCCCCTACTGTTCGTCGGGCTGATCTATTTCTGGCTGATTCCCGAGATCCACTTCGACGCCATGCTCAGCGCTGATCTCTATCAGGTGATGAACTGGAGCATGGCGCTGGATGGGTTGCTGTTCTGGTGGCTGATCCTGGATCGCCGCTCGCCGCAACAAGGCGGTCTCGGCTATGGCAAGCGTGTCGCCATCCTGTTGGCGGTGATCCCCCCGCAAATTCTCCTGGGCGCCTATATCACCTTCAGTCGCGACGTGATCTTCGATGTCTACGAGGTTTGCGGTCGCGCCTGGCCGCTGGATCCTCTGACTGACCAACTCCTCGGCGGCCTGCTGACCTGGATTCCCGCCTCGATGATGAGTGCCATTGGGGTTCTGATCATTCTCAGCTTTCTGTTCCGTGACGCCCGCAAGGAGGATGCCGCTGATGTCTCTCACGCCACACGCTAGTCTGCCGCGCCTGGCGAAACGCTGGTGCTGGGCCTTCCTGCTGCTGATCGCGACGCCCGGCACGGTGGCTGCTGCCGAACTGCAGGTCAGCGAGGCGCGTCTTCGGCTTCTGCCCGGGGACCTGCCCGCGGCAGGCTATTTCACCCTCACGAATACCAGTGAGAAGGGCGTCACCCTGACAGGAGCGGATAGCCCCGCTTTCGGCAATGTCACCATGCATCGCACTGTCAATCAGGATGGCATCACCAGTATGCAACCCGTCGCCCAATTAGAACTGGCAGCGGGGGAGCAGATCGAGTTCGCACCGGGGGGCTATCATCTCATGCTCATGAAACGGACTCGCCCCCTCGTTGTTAGTGACGACATCGAGGTGAACCTTCATTTCGCCGGCGAGCAGCGACAGCGTGTCACCTTCCGCGCCGTGGCGCCGACAGCACAGTAGGGGGAGCAGGATGCACCGATGGATCATGGCACTATTCGTGACCCTATGGCTTGCGGGCTGCAGCGAGCCGCCTTGGCAGACCAAGGATATCTCGGGGCTCATGCCTCCCCTGGCGTTCGAGCTTGTCGACGAGAACGGCAAAGACGTCAACGCCGATCAGTTCCTCGGCAAGAGCACACTGCTGTTCTTCGGCTTCACTCACTGCCCCGATGTCTGTCCCACCACCCTCGCGCGCCTCGACGCCGCCACCCAACGCATGGGTGAGGCGGCGCGCGACGACATTCAGGTGCTCTTCGTCTCGGTCGACCCTCGTCGCGATGACGCCGAGACGTTGCGAGAGTACACGGATGCCTTCGGCCCCCAGTTCATCGGCCTCACGGGGGATAAAGCGGCCCTCGATGAACTGACACGCCGCTATCGGGTGACCTACGGGTATGGCGAAGAGGACAGCGAAGGCAACTATGATGTGTCGCACTCCAGCGCTGTTTTCGCCTTCAATGATCAGGGAGAGGCGCGCCTGCTGATCCGCGACAGCGATCCTATGGAGGCCGTGGTTGCCGACCTCGAAAGGCTTGCCAGCGGTGCCTGAGTAGTCACTGTCCATCGCCCCTATCTTCCGTAGAGGATCGGTACGGTTCAGGGGGCTGCCGAGGGGGGCTTGGCTAGGAGTACGGTGCAAGGTTCGTCGTTGCGCCTTGAGGCAGCCGAACACGACGTTCGATCACATTTTACTCCTGGAAATTGGATGGGGAGCTGCAAGGGCTATGTGTGAGAGGGCTCCGGGATCAACTTGCCTGGCACCCATCTCAGGTACACCACCATGCCGAACAGCTCGACCAGCGACTGGAAGACGATGACCACCACGGCGGCTTGCCAGGCATCGGGCAGCGTCAGGGCGATGGGTAGCACCACGAAGGAGTTGCGTGTGCCGAAGCTGAAGGTCAGAGTCCTGGCTGATGGCGCGGAGAGCCGGAAGAGCCTGCCGAGGGTCTTGCCCAGGATGGCGGCAAAGGCCAGGTAGGCGACGAAGATCGGCAGCACTTGCAGCAAGACCCCGCCGAGGCCGGCCACGGTCGTCACCTGGGAGGCCGCGATGACAAAGACCACCAGTGCCAGCAGGGGTACGGGCAGTAGGCCCAGGCCATGAACCCACCGTCTGGCATTGAGGTGACGCTCGGCCAGCCGCTCGGTCACCCAGGCCAGGGCCAAGGGGGTGAGAATCAATCCCGCGAAGGCGCTGAGGAGGTGGGTGCTGATCGCTGCCTGGAACCACTCCGCGCCCAGAAAGAGCCAGAGATAGACCGGTAAAGCCAGCAACTGCATGAGCAACAGCACCGGCGTGGCGGCAATGGCTCGGCCCGCATCGCCCTTGCCTAGGTGGGTGAAGCTGATGAACCAGTCGGTGCAGGGGACCAGCAGCACCAGTAGTACGCCGGCCTGCACGGCGGGCTTCAGAGGCAACATGGCCATCAGCCCACCTAGGACCATGGGAATCACCACGAAATTACCGAGCAGCAGCGCCGCCAGGAAGCGCCAATCCTTGAAGCCCTGGCCGATCCGCGTCAGCGGCACCTGGGTGAAGGTGGCATAGAGCAACCCACCAAGCAGCGGCCAGAGGAAGGCTTCGAGCCGGGCAGTCGCGTCTGGCTGGCGAAGCCCGATGGCCAGGCCCGCCAGGATAAAGAGTAGATAGATCCAGGATTGCTGCCGTTCCATCCAGTCGCGCACGGGCAAGCGTCCCTCTCAGTGTTCCAGTAACAACCCGTCGGCCTGCCAGGCCCGTTTACCGCCCACATAGTGGAAGACCGCCTTGTAGCCGAGGCGGGTCAGGCGCTCGGCGGCACGGCCGGCCCGCTAGCAGTCCTCGCTGGCGCAGTACACGACGATGGTCGCCTGCTTGTCGGGAAGCCGTCGGGGCGCCTCGTCCAGGATATCGTCGGAGACGATGTTGATGGCCCCCGGCAGGTGCCCCTTGGCGAAGGCAGCGGCCGGCAGGGTATCCACCAGGGCGACGTTCCGGTACCGCCGCTGCCAATCCCGCAGGGTCGCGGTATCGATCGTTGGCATGGCAGATCTCCGGGCTCAGGCGTGAGACGGCTTGGCAACGTAGCGGTCCAGTCCCCACAGTAGCAGGCCGAACAGCAGGTGCGGCAGGGCGGACGCCGGGATCAGCTGGGGACCGATCGCCAGGCCGGCGAACCCCCAGCCCACCACGGGGAAGAACACCACCAGGATCACCCCCCATAGCACGGCGGCCAGGCCCAGCGCGGTCGGTAGGGTCTTGCGCGGGAAATAGCGCACGAACACCCCCGACCAGAAAGTCACGTAGGCCGTATGGAAGAGCAGGCCGACTGGCAACGGCAGAGACCGCCCTAGCAGAGTCTCGGCGAAGGCCAGGGATGGTGGCTGCGGGAAGGGCGATACGCCGGCTTTCAGCAATGTCACCATCACGATGGCGGTCAGCGCCGACACCGCGATGCCGATGCCGATAGACCTGAGCCAAGAAGGTTTGGCGCGAGTGGTTTGGATCATCTTGCGCTCCTCTTGATGACGTTGATGAGTGATCTTTGAGAAACCGGCGGCACCTTACCGGCTGCCGGAGGTGGGGCAGCGGGGGCCACAGCTGGCGTCTGACTCACGACAGCAAGCGCCGACCAGGTGGTCCGTCATTGCCAGCAAGGCGTCGAACTCCGCGCGGTAATAGACGAACTGGCCCTCACGGCGCGACGCAACCAGGCCTGCGACCGCGAGTTTCTGCAAGTGGAAGGTCAGTGCATTCGGCGCCGTACCCAGCCGCTCGGCGAGCTTGCCTGCCGCCAGGCCGGCAGGCCCTGCCGCCGCTAGCTGACGAATGGCCGCCAGGCGGACGGGGTGAGCAAGAGCGGCTAGCTTGGCTGCCACGAGGTCATCATCATATTGGTCCATGATTCAACGTTAGATGAAACAATGATTTCATGCAATATTGAAATCATTACCCCGCACAGCAGGACAACTGCGTCACGTCCTTGGTGAAGGTCTGGGCGCAGAGCTTGAGGCCTTCCACCATGGTCAGGTAGGGGAACAGCTCATCGCCGATGGCCTGTACCGTCATGCGCGCGCGGAGTGCCATCACTGCCGTCTGGATCAGCTCGCCGGCGTCCCCCGCCACCGCCTGCACCCCCAGCAACCGCCCCGAGTCGCGTTCGGCCACCATCTTGATGAAACCACCGGTGTCGAAATTGACCAGCGCACGCGGCACGTTCTCCAGATCGAGCACGCGGGTCTCCACGTCAAAGCCCTGCTCGAGTGCCTGGGCTTCCGTGAGGCCGACGGTGGCCACCTGGGGATCGGTGAAGATCACCTCCGGCATGGCGCTGAGGTCTAGGGTGGCATCGCCCCCGGTCATGTTGACGGCGGCCCGACTGCCCCCGGCGGCGGCGACATAGACGAACTCCGGCTGATCGGTGCAGTCACCGGCGGCATAGAGGCTCGGTACCGTGGTTTGCAGGTGCTCATCCACCAGAATCGCCCCGCGCACGGTTTCCACGCCGATGCTCGCCAGGTTCAGGGCCTCGGTATTGGGTGTCCGTCCGGTGGCCACCAGCAGTTGGTCCGCACGAAGGGTCCCGGCGTTGGTGTCCAGCACGAACTCGCCATTGGTATAGTCCACGCGGCTGGCCTGGGACTGATTGAGCACCTCGATGCCCTCGCAGTAGAAGGCTGCCTCTACGGCCTCACCCACCGCCGGGTCTTCCTGGGAGAGCAGACGGCTGCGGGCCAGCACCGTGACCCGGCTGCCCAGCCGGGCGAAGGCCTGGGCCAGTTCCAAGGCCACCACCGAGGCCCCGATCACGATCAGCTGTTCGGGAAGGGTGTCCAGGGCCAGTGCGCTGGTGGAGGTTAGGTATGGGGTATCGGCCAGGCCCGGCACCGGCGGCTCTGCCGGTCGGGCGCCGGTGCCGATGAAGGCGCGATCGAAGCGGACGGTTTGCTCGCCGCCCTCATTCAGCGTGACCGTCAGGCTATGGGCATCGACGAACCGCGCCTCCCCCTTCAGGACCGTGATGGCCGGGTGGGCGCGGAGTATGCCTTCATACTTGGCATCGCGCAGTTCCTCGACACGCCGCTGTTGCTGCTCGAGCAGCTTGGCCCAATCTACCACCGGCGCTTGGCTGCTCAGGCCGGCATCGAAGGGGCTTTCCGTGCGCCAGTGGGCGATATGGGCAGCGCGAATCATGATCTTGGAAGGTACACAGCCGGTGTTGACGCAGGTGCCGCCGAGGGTGCCGCGTTCTATCAGGGTGATGCGGGCGCCGCGTTCGGCGGCCTTTAGAGCCGCCGCCATGGCGGCTCCACCGCTGCCGATCACCGCGATGTGCGGGTTCTTGTCATCACTCATGAGGGGAATTCCTTGAATCGGTAGAGGCGTTGTCACCCCAGGCGTCGTATTGCTTCTTGCGCCATAGCGCATAGAGGGTCAGGCCGATGAAGAAGGCCAGGGCAGGAAGCAGCACCACGTCCAGATAGCCGGTCAGTGCCGCCAGGCCAACGGTGCCAAGCAGGATCACCAGGATGGGTGTAAAGCAGCACAGCGCCATCAGGACGGTGCCAATCACGCTTGCGCGCAGCAGGGTCTTGGGGTTCTTCATGGTCACTCCCGATCCGCTTCCGAGGGTGTCGGGGATGAGGGGTAGCCGGCGTTGGTGGTGGCTTCGGTCAATGCTTCGACGGACGTTCGTGAATCGTCGAAGGTGACCACCGCCTCACGATCCGGGTAGCTCACATCGACTTGCGAGACGCCGTCTACCTTGTTGAGGGCGGCCTTGACGGTGAGAGGGCAAGCGGCACAGGTTATGCCCGGCACCGACAACGTCACGGTCTGCGGGGCGGCCCAGGCCGACGTAGCGAGCGTCGCGGAAAGCACAATACAGGCAGCGAGTCGTTTCATAGTGATCTCCTCTTAATAGAACAGGGGCAGGAGGTAAGGAAACAGCAGCGCGATCAGCACCAAGGCAGCGACGATCCAGAAGATGGCTTTATACGTCGTGCGAACCTGTGGCATCGCGCAGGTTTCGTCTGGCTTACAAGCGGTGGCAGGCCGGTAGATTCGGCGCCAGGCGAAAAACAACGCCACCAGTGCCACTCCCACGAAGAACGGGCGATAGGGTTCCAGGGCCGTCAGGTTGCCGATCCAGACGCCCGAGAAGCCCAGTGCGACCAGCACAAGCGGCCCGAGACAGCAGGTCGAAGCGAGGATCGCAGCGAGGCCGCCGGCTGCCAGGGCACCACGACCGTTCTTGGATTCCGGCATGAGATTGTCCTTCTGAATTCTTGGTCGATACGCTAACGTTACTTCCGTAGTCAACTACGGAGTCAAGCTCGATGAATGAGGCACCGGAAAATCTGACCATCGGCACCTTTGCCCAAGCGGCCGGGGTCAATGTGGAAACGATCCGCTTCTATCAGCACAGGGGGTTGTTGCCGACGCCGGAGCGCCCTCCTGGCGGCATCCGGCGCTATGGCAGCGCCGACGTGGCGCGCGTGAAATTCGTGAAAGCGGCGCAGCGGCTGGGATTCAGCCTGGACGAGATCGGGCAGCTACTGGCTCTGGAGGATGGTGCTCATTGCAGCGAGGCGGCGGAACTGGCGTCACAGCGGCTTGACGACGTGCGCGCCCGGCTGGCTGATCTGACCCGCATCGAGGTCGCCTTATCCCGGCTGGTCGATGAATGCCATGTGCATCAAGGGAAGGTGTCGTGCCCGCTGATCGCCGCCCTGCATGACTGGTAGGTCATGCAGGGGCTCGTCGTTGTGGTGCTGCCAGCTTCTGACATTCCATGCAGCCATCTTTTGAAACTTACAGTCTTGAAGAACTCCGACATGCGATGCAGCGAAGACCTTGACAGCTGTTGGGGGCCAGCAGGGCTTCCATGATGGAGTTGATACGTCTGTTGGGTGAAAATTTCATGCTTGGCCTCCCAAGTTAGTGGGCTGTGGATAGAGATGGCGACGTTATTGCGCCGTGCCGCCTTGTGCGGCGTTTTATGTCGCTACCTAATGATTTCCGTATCTCACAGCATAAAAGCGGCTCTGGGCCGCTCAGCGCCATTTCGTGGGAAAGAGGGTGGTGATCGAGACGATAAGTCGCCTCTACTGTCTCGGCCGTGTAGTCGCCTAGCTTGAGAAGCCTGAGGTATCACCGCTAACGAGGGGGATCGGGAAGAGCGGGTGCCAGAGGTCCGTGTGATAGGCTTTGCGAGATATTCGATGGCGAAAAGGCACGAGGTAGGGAATGACGGATCATAGTCAGGATAACCACGAGTCTCATCCAGTGGGACACGAGGGAGCTAGTACCAGGCACCGGCGGCAGAGGTTTGGCCTGAGTGAGCATTGGCGTGAGCAAGCTAGGAAGGTGGCTTCTGATGAGCTTGATGATGCCGCAGAGACTTCACCTATGCCCGATACAGGACCTTCTTTTTCGTTTCCCAATGCATCACACGATGATGAGCCACCGGTCACTGTGAAGTCGCTCTTTCACGACCCCGAAACTCAGAGCGTACTCAATGCACCTTGGCCCTACAGCCCATCGGAACCTGTGTTAAGCAATGAGCCTGTTGCTGCTCGTTTTGGAGTTATCGTCAAATCTGGTGGATGGCGGTCAGGCCGCATTCCTGTCTGATTGATCGGCTACCTGCTCCCCGTCCTGGAACTTGACGTTGCTGACGACCAGCTCCAACTTCTGGAAGTGCTTGATCCGCCTCCAGCGTTTCTGGGCAGTCTGGAGCAGTTTGAAGACCATCGCCAGGGTCGTATCCCGGGAGCCGCAGTTCCGGCTGCGCTTCGTCCTCAGACGGACCGTGGCGAAGGTCGACTCGATCGGGTTGGTAGTGCGGATGTGCACCCAGTGCTCTGCCGGAAAGTCGTAGAACGCCAGCAGTTCATCCCGATCCTTGGCCAGGCATTCCATCGCCTGGGGGTACTTGGCGCCAAAGCGCTTCAGCGTGCGGTCGAAGGCCTGATGGGCTGCCTCGCGCGTCTCAGCCATCCAGATCTCGTGAAGGTCGGCCTTGACCTTGGGCTGCACCGACTTGGGCAGCTTGTTCAGCACATTGGCGGTCTTGTGAACCCAGCAACGCTGGTGCGCCGTGGCTGGATAGATCTTGCTCAGTGCCTTCCAGAAGCCCAACGCACCGTCGCCGATCGCCAGCTTGGGGGATTCCGTCAGGCCACGCTCTCGCAGGCCCGTGAGCAGCTCTTTCCAGCTGGCTTCCGACTCGCGATGGCCATCCTCGACGGCAACCAGTTCCTTGCGGCCATGTGCCGTGACGCCAACGATCACCAGCAAACACAGGCGGTCATCCAGACGCACGTTGCTGTAGACGCCATCGGCCCACCAGTAGACGTAACGGCGGTCCGCCAGATCCCGCTGACACCAGGCCTTGCGTTCGTCTAACCACTGGGCCTTCAATCGCGAGACCGTGTTGGCCGACAGGCCCTTCGCCTGGTCACCCAGCAGAGCCGACAGAGCCTCCTGATAATCGTCGGTGGAGATGCCCTTGAGATAGAGCCAGGGAATCAGCTCCTCGACGCTGCGGGCCCGCTTCAGGTAGGGCGGCAACAGGGTGCTGTTGAAGCAGGCCTTGCCGCCACTCCGGTCCCGTACCTTGGGCACCTTGACGGTGACCTCGGGTTCTGGCTGCGATAGGGCTCGGAGGGCAGAATCGGTCATGGCGTATCCACTCGTGTTGATTGAGATCTTGGTCGTGATCAATCAACAGGATACGCCACCCTTCCGACCTCCTCCCGTACACCAGAAATCACCATAGCTCGTTGGTGTGTAGAAATTTACGTTGTGAGTTAGGGAAGATTTATTGCAGGGCCAAGAAGGTTTGCGACCTTGATAATCGCTTCTTTTCGCTCGTCGAAGTAGTCGTAACGGTCGTAGATGCCTTCGACGCCCTTGAGCTTGTGATTCAAGCAACGCTCCGCGACATGCCCCGGTACACCAACGGCAGCGAGCAAGCTGCGGCAGGTGCGGCGTAGATCATGCACAGTAAACTCGGTGATATCGCCCATCCGGTTCTCTGGTTGCGGCTTCTTGCCAGGCTCCTTGCCAAATAGCTTGGCAATGGCACGATTCAGCGTGTCTTTGCCCATGTGGGCCCGCTTACTGCTGCGGCGATTAGGAAAGACATAGTCCGAGCCGCAGGCACGGATCTTGAGCTCTTCCAGCCAGCCGATGGTTTGCGGTGGGAGGGGAATGACGATCCCGGCGCCTGTCTTACTGCGCTCACCGCTCAGGTTCCACCGGCCGTTCTTAAGGTCGAATTCTGACCACTGGGCTTCGGTAAGTTCGGTCTTACGTACCCCCAGGACGAGCAGTAGCGCGCAGGCGAGGTAGTTGTCGCGGCTGAAGCTGTCGCTATTGTCTCTGAAGGCTTGGAAAACGTTGCGAATCTCATCGAGGCTCAAAACCCTATCGCGGCTTTTCTCAATACCGCCTGCGTCGTTGACGTTGAAAGCGGATGCTGGGTTGTAAGTTAAAATTCCCAGTTTTATGGCGTGGTTGAACATCTGTTTAAGATACATCAGTGTGTCATTAGCTATTGTCGGCCTACCGCTATTTGTTACTCTTCTAATTATTTCACGGATATCAATTGGGGTGACAGCATCCAGCGATCTACCCCCGATGAGGGGCGCCACTTCTTTTTTGTATATCCGCTTTGGGATAGCTGGGTGCTTGAGTCTTCTCTCTAGCTCTGGGTACCAGTCAGCAAACAGGTCCTCCACTGTCCTGATCAAGGCTTGGCTATCGCGTTTGCGTTCCTCGATGGGGTCAAGGCCTTCGCGTATAGACTTCTGGTTTTCAACCGCTTTCGTCCGAGCCTCGGCGAGAGAGAGGTGGGCATGTTTGCCCAGCGTCATCTCACGCCGCTTGCCAAACAGCGTGTATCGCAACATCCAGTAAGGAGTTCCTTTCCTCGGTATCATCAGGTATAGGCCGTTGCCGTCGCTGTAGCGCCCTGCTTTACCCTCCTTGACAAGCGACTGGCTCTTCTTGGCGGTAAGGCTTCCCATTATTTCCTCTCGTCCCCCGCGGAAAATAAAACAAACGACCGTTTGATAACTACTCGGGCTAGGCTTGGGCTAGATAGTCGGCTTAATGTCATATGAGCTCGTCACTGGCGCCTAGTGGGCCTTTTTCCAACGGCATTTAGAGTGCCAGCGGGCACCCCCCCACTTGCTCCCGGTCATGCACTCGGATCGACATAGTTGGGGAGTATCTGTAAGGGTATGTGTCGGAGGGAGGAGAGGCAATACTTTTTCTCCCCGTTTTACTCCCCTATATGATCTGGATTTCCGGGGAGGTTGGTGGAACTTGGTGGACTTCTTGCACCTTTTTTCCATTTAAAAACAGTGGTTTAATGGTTTTTGATGGCCTTTGGTGGATTCTACTCGATGTTCTGAATCTGCTCGCGCATCTGCTCGATAAGCACCTTCAATTCCACCGCGCAGCGGGTGGTGTCGGCGACCACGGACTTGGACGACAGGGTGTTGGCCTCGCGGTTCAGCTCCTGCATCAGGAAGTCCAGGCGACGGCCGATGGGGCCCTTCTGCTTAAGCTGGCGGCCGACTTCGGTGACGTGGGTATCGAGGCGGTCGAGCTCCTCGGCGACGTCGGCCTTCTGGGCCATCAGCACCACCTCGGCCTCGAGCCGGTGGGGGTCGAGCTCGACATTGAGGTTGGCGAGTTTCTCCTCGAGCTGGGTGCGCTGACGTTCGAGGATCTGCGGCATCCTTTCGCGTACCTCGGCCACCAGCTCATGGATGGCCGCCAGGCGCTCCTCGATCAGCGCCTTGAGCTGCTCGCCTTCCCGCGCACGGCCTTCCACCAGGTCATTCAGGGCCTGCTTGAACATCTGGTTGGCGGCTTGCTTGACCGCGTCCAGATCGAGCCCACCGCCTTCGAGCACCCCAGGATGGCCGAGCATGGCCAGGGCGTCGGGCATGTGCACCTCGGGCAGGGTGGCGCGTACCTCGGCCAGTGCCGATGACAGGGCGGCGAGGCGCTCGTGGTTGACGCTCAGGCTGTCGCTCTTGTCGCTGGCATCGAAGCGCAGGGTGCACTCGATCTTGCCCCGGGCCAGGCGCTTGCGCAGCGCGTCGCGGGAGCCGGGTTCGAGGTCACGCAGGGCCTCGGGCAGACGGAAGTGCGGCTCCAGGTAGCGCTGGTTCACGCTGCGCAGCTCGAGCTGCAGGCTGCCCCACTCGGCCTCGAGGTCCTGGCGAGAAAAGGCGGTCATGCTGTGAACCATGGCGGGTCTCCTGGCGATTTCCTGGCGATTTCCTGGCGATTCCCTGCTGTAGGGCACGGTGGTGCCGCAGGGCCGTCGAGGGTGGGCTCGACACCGGTGAGCGCAGTGTACCCGATTCATCGGCCAAGGCGTGTAGAATGGGCGGCCTTCGTTTTCCATTCCATGATCGACGTCGTCCCCTTCGCTGCGCCAGGCGATGCCGCGGCAAGAGGCGTGTCGACCAAGAGAGGTGCCATGTCCACGGACATCCGTCGTCCCAGCGGACGCGCTTTTGACCAGACCCGCGAGATTCGTCTCACCCGCGACTACACCCGCCACGCCGAAGGCTCGGTGCTGGTCGAGTTCGGTGACACCAAGGTGCTGTGCAACGCCAGCGTCGAGGCCGGCGTGCCGCGCTGGTTGCGGGGCAAGAAGCAGGGCTGGGTCACCGCCGAGTACGGCATGCTGCCGAGGGCGACCCACTCGCGCAGCGGGCGCGAGGCGTCACGCGGCAAGCAGGGCGGTCGCACCCTGGAGATCCAGCGTCTGATCGGGCGTTCGCTGCGTGCGGCGGTGAACCTGAAGAAGCTTGGCGAGTTCACCATCACCGTGGACTGCGACGTGATCCAGGCCGATGGTGGCACGCGTACCGCTTCGATTACCGGGGGCTGTGTGGCGCTGATCGACGCCATCCGCTACCTGCAGCGCGAGAAGCTGATCAAGACCGACCCCTTTTCGCAGCTGGTAAGCTCGGTGTCGGTGGGGCTCTATCGCGGTCAGCCGGTGGTGGATCTCGACTACCCGGAAGACTCCAGCGCCGATACCGACATGAACGTGGTGCTGAGCGAATCCGGCGAGCTGATCGAGGTCCAGGGCACGGCGGAGTCCGGCACCTTCACCCGTGGTCAGCTCAACGCCATGCTGGATCTGGCCGAAAAGGCCGGGAACGAGCTGTTCGAGCACCAGCGTGAGGCGCTCGGCAATCGCGCCTGAGCGGTCGCCGTGACGAGATGAGTCGCATGAACGAAGGCGCCGGCCCCCTGAGGGGCCGGCGCTTTCGTGTCCGGCCCCGGACTCGGGCCAGACGGCGACGAAGGGAGGCTTACAGTTGCAGGTCGTACTCGACGATCAGCGGCGCGAACTCCGAGAAGGTGGCGTCGTAGTCGATCCAGGCGTCGGTGATATGGCGACGGAAGTTCGGCCCGACGATCTGGTAGTCCAGGCGCCAGCCCTCCTGACGGGAGCGCGGCTGATCCTGGTCCAGCGCCGGCCACCAGGTGTACTCGTCACCGTCGCGGTTGATCTCGCGGAAGGTGTCGATGAAGCCGGTGGGACCGAACACCTGGTCCATCCAGGCGCGCTCTTCGGCCTTGAAGCCGGGCGTCGTCTGGTTGTCGGCCCAGTTGGCCAGATCGATGGTCTTGTGGGCGATGTGCCAGGTGCCGCAGATGATGTACTCGCGGCGCTTGCGAGCCATCTTCGACAGGTATTCCTGGTACTGGGCCATGAACGCCTGCTTGGCGTCAGGATCGCTGCCGTCGGGCATCAGGAAGCTGGCGATCGAGAAGCGATCGTAGTCGGCCTGCAGAAAGCGTCCTTCATGGTCGCACTGGGGGAAGCCCAGGCCGTACATGATGGCCTTGGGGATCTTGCGGCAGTAGAGGCCGACCCCTGAGAAACCGTCCTGTTCGGCGTCGAGGAAGTAACCCTCGTAGCCCTCAGGATAAAGAATGCTGTCGTCCAGCTCGAAGCTTTTGGCCTTGATGTTCTGGACGCAGACAACGTCGGCGTCCTGGTTGGCGAGCCAGTCGAGAAAGCCTCGACCGACGGCCTCGCGGATGCCGTTTACATTGATGGTGGCGATTTTCATACGTGGTCCCTTTTGCGTCGCGCGTGTATGATACCCGACGTTTCGACGTTTGGGTAAATGGCCGGTCGAGAAAAACGTGATAAGGCCAGGCAATTGGACAGGAGGCCTCGTGGCTGACATGGCACCTCAACCGCCAGGCGCGGCGCGCCTTCATCCCTACCAGCGGGAGTTCATCGAGTTCGCCATCGGCGAGGGCGTGCTCAGTTTCGGTGAGTTCACCCTGAAGTCGGGGCGGGTGAGCCCGTACTTCTTCAACGCCGGCCTGTTCAAGACCGGCCGCGCCCTGGCGCGCCTCGGGCGCTTCTACGCCAAGGCCATCGAGCAAAGCGGGATCGAGGCCGACGTGCTGTTCGGGCCGGCCTACAAGGGCATTTCGCTGGCGGCGACCACCGCCGTGGCGCTGGCTGATCATCATGACCGTGATCTGCCCTTTGCGTTCAATCGCAAGGAGGCCAAGGACCACGGCGAAGGCGGCAACATCGTCGGGGCCGCGCTCGACGGTCGCATCATGATCATCGATGACGTGATCACCGCCGGTACGGCGATCCGTGAGGTGATGGGGCTGATCGACGGCGCCGGCGCCCAGGCCGCCGGGGTGGTGGTGGCGCTGGATCGGCAGGAGCGCGCCAGCGACGACACCGACAAGAGCGCCATCCAGCAGGTGCAGGCCGAGTTCGGCATCCCGGTGGTCAGCATCGTCGGCCTCGACCAGGTGCTGGCCTACCTCGAACAGAGCGGGGGCGATACCCTCAAACCCCACGCCGAGGCCATCCGTGCCTACCGCGAACGCTACGGCGTCAGCGCCTGAGTCGCTATGGCTTCCTTGCGCCGAGGTCTTCCTCCCTGGAAGGCCTCGGTGATCTCCCTGCCTCACATCGTCCTCCGCCGCGATCCTGGTGATGTCCAATGCTCGACGTGGTGCTCTATCAACCCGAGATTCCGCCGAACACCGGCAATCTGATACGCCTGTGCGCCAATACCGGATTTCGCCTGCACCTTATTGAGCCGTTAGGCTTTACCCTAGACGATAAGCGCCTCAGGCGCGCGGGGCTGGACTACCATGAGTGGGCGCGGGTCCGGGTCCACGCCGACTGGCAGACGTTCATCGAAGAGGTTTCGCCTTCTCGGGTCTTCGCCGTCTCGACCCGCGGGCGGCGTGGTTACCACGAGCCCGACTATCGTTCCGGCGACGCCCTGGTGTTCGGCCCCGAGACCCGTGGCCTGCCCCAGGCGATGCTCGATTCACTGCCGCCGGAGCAGCGCCTGCGCATCCCGATGCTGCCGGACAGCCGCAGCCTGAACCTGTCCAACGCCTGTGCGGTGCTGGTGTTCGAGGCCTGGCGACAACTCGATTTCGACGGCGCGGCGCGACTCGATGTCCAGCCCGGCGCCCAGGACGACGCATGAATGCACCTGTGAAGACGATCCGTGAACGCATCCGTGGCCTCAACCCGCGTCAGCGCGAGGCCGTGCACTTCATCGACGGTCCCTGCCTGGTGCTGGCCGGGGCCGGCTCCGGCAAGACCAGCGTGATCACCACCAAGATCGCCTACCTGATCCAGGAGTGCGGCATGAGCGCCCGGCGCATCGCCGCGGTGACCTTTACCAACAAGGCCGCCCGCGAGATGAAGGAGCGGGTCAGCTCGATGCTGCAGGGGCGTGAAGGCCACGGCCTGACGGTGTCGACCTTCCACACGCTCGGCCTCAACATCATTCGCGGCGAGCTCAAGGCGCTGGGCTACAAGCCGGGCTTTTCACTGTTCGATCCGGAAGACGCCAAGGCGCTGCTGCGCGATCTGATGAACAAGGACGCCCAGGTCGACGCCGACCAGATCAATCAGGTCCAGGGAGTGATCTCCAACTGGAAGAACGACCTGATCCTGCCCGGCCAGGCGCTGTCCCACGCCGCCACCGAAGACGAGCAGTACGCCGCCCGGGTCTATGAGGCCTACGTTCGCCACCTCAAGGCCTACAACGCGGTGGACTTCGATGACCTGATCCTGCTGCCGGTGGTGCTGCTGCGCGACGACCCCGAGGCGCTGGCCCGCTGGCGGCGCAAGATCCACTACATGCTGGTGGACGAGTATCAGGACACCAACGTCAGCCAGTACATGCTGGTACGCATGCTGATGGCCGAGCGCCAGACCTTCACCGTGGTCGGCGACGATGACCAGTCGATCTACGCCTGGCGCGGTGCCCGGCCGGAGAACCTGGTGACCCTGGGCGAGGACTTTCCGCGGCTCAAGGTGATCAAGCTGGAGCAGAACTACCGCTCCACCGGCACCATCCTGCGCGCCGCCAACACCCTGATCGCCAATAACCCCCACGTCTACGACAAGACCCTGTGGTCGGACATGGGCCAGGGCGATCCGATCCGGGTGGTGGTCACGCGCCACGAGGAGGCCGAGACCGAGCGGGTCGCCAGCGAGATCCTGACCCGCCGGATCAAGGAGCGCGCCGAATGGCGCGACTTCGCGGTGCTCTACCGCGGCAACTTCCAGGCACGCCTGCTGGAATTGAAGCTGCAGCACTACCAGATTCCCTACAAGTTGTCCGGCGGCACCTCGTTCTTCTCCCGGGGCGAGATCAAGGACGCCATGGCCTACCTGCGGCTGTTGATCAATCCGGCCGACGACAACGCCTTCCTGCGTATCGTCAACGTGCCGCGTCGCGAGATCGGCCCGACCACCCTGGAAAAGCTTGCCAACTACGCCACCGAGCGCGGCGTCTCGTTGTTTGCCGCCTGTCACGAGCTGGGCCTGGCCGAGCAGCTGCCGGCCCGCGCGGTGGAGCGCCTGACGCGGTTCACCCACTTTATCGATGGCGTGCGCCGACGCATGGACCAGGGCGATGCCATCGCCGCGATCCGCGAGATGATACGCGAGATGGACTACGAGGCCTGGCTCTACCAGAACGCCAGCGCCCCCACCATCGCCGAGCGGCGCATGGCCAACGTGTGGATCCTGATCGACCAGCTCGAGAAGTCGATGCAGGCCGATCCGGAAGAGAACACCGCCAGCACCGATACCGAAACCGACGACGTGGAATCGGCGATCTCGCGCCTGGTATTGCGCGATATCCTCGAGCAACAAGCGGAAGAAGATGACTCGGATCGTGTGCAGTTGCTGACCATGCACGCCTCCAAGGGCCTCGAGTTCCCCCACGTCTACCTGATGGGTCTCGAGGAAGAGCTGTTGCCTCACCGCAACTCCATCGAGGCCGGCACCGTTGAGGAGGAGCGCCGTCTGGCCTACGTTGGCATCACCCGTGCCCGGCGTACCCTGACCATGACGCTGGCGCGCCAGCGCAAGGCCTACGGAGAGCTGATGGACTGCGCCCCGAGCCGCTTCCTCGACGAGTTGCCGCCGGATGATCTGGAGTGGGAAGGACGCGCCGACCGGGAGGACCCCGAGCGCAAGCAGGAGCGGGGCAAGAGCGCCATCGCCGGGCTGCGCTCGCTGCTGGACTGAATCCATCCACAGTCGCTGGATCGCCACAGGCTGTGGATAAGCCCGATGGCATCAAGGCTTGGCACGACCCGAGTGCAGGACCAGGCCTCGCCAGCAGACCAACGCAAACGGGGCGCCCATGGGCGCCCCGCTGCTATATCGCGTGAGTCGATTTACTGGGTCATGTAAATGACGGCCGCCTTGATCTCGTCATCGGACAGACTCGGGTTGCCACCCTTGGGCGGCATCGCGTTGAAACCGTTGATGGCGTGGTCATAGAGGGTGTCCATGCCCTTGGCCAGGCGCGGCTCCCAGGCGGCGGCGTCACCGCGAACCGGGGCGCCGGCGACACCGGCTTCATGGCACGCCATGCAGATGCCGCCGTATACCGCTTCACCATCGATGGCCGCCACCGCCGGGTCGACCTCGGCAGAGCCTGCATTGGCCGCAGCGGCGTCGTCGCCACCTGCTTCGTCGCCAGCCGCATCGGTGGCGGCAGCGTCCTCACCTGCTGCTGCTTCACCGGCAGCGGCGCTGTCATCCGATGCTGTCTCTTCGGCAGGGGCCGCCTCGCTGGCGCCTGCGTCGCTTGACGGCACTTCCATCACCGGCTCGACCAGGTAAGCCACCGCCGCATGGACTTCTTCATCGGACAGGTTCGGGTTGCCGCCACGGGCCGGCATCGCATTGAAACCGTTAAGAGCGTGATCCAGCAGGGTGTCGAAGCCCTTGGTGGTGCGTTCGGCCCAGCCCGCTTCGTCGCCACGCTTGGGTGCGCCGGCGACGCCGGTATCGTGGCAGGCCATGCAGATGCCGCCGTAGACGGCTTCGCCATCGACGCCACCGCCCGACGCTGCGGCGTCACCGCCGCCTGACGCGGCGGCCATGGCGCTGCCGCATTCCTGGCCTTCGAGGCACACAGAACCTACCGGGGCCAGGCGCTCGGCCATGGCCTCACGCTCGGCATCGTCCTGTGCCATCGCCTGGCCGGAGCCCAGGCCCAGGGTGATCAGACACCCCATGATCAGCTTGCTGGATTTCACTCTCACCACCTCTGTAACGGTCGCTTGATGGAAGTTATTGTTGGTGGCGCCGAGCACGGCCATCGTCCCTATCGCCGGGCGTCACGCTGTGCCGGCAGTATAGCGAGATCGCTCGAGACGGGAAAATGTCGCCCGTCGCCGGGAAGGTGGCGCCACGGGCCTCGGGCACGGCCTTGGGTGGACACCAGCGGGTGCGCAAGGTAGGATATGGCTCGCCGCGTGACAGGTTCAGGCGGCACCGCGCGCCCTTAGCTCAGCTGGATAGAGCGTTGCCCTCCGGAGGCAAAGGTCAAAGGTTCGAATCCTTTAGGGCGCGCCATAGAATTCAAGGGCTTACGACACTGTCGTAGGCCCTTTTTCATGTCTGGATGGTAGGTCGGCAGGGGGGCATCGAGCGCTCGAATCGGGCCATTTACTGCCGTTGAATTTGCCCATTGCTGCACGAGCACATGCTTGAAAGTGCACGGTTTTCTGCCGAAGTTCGCCCTTGAGGCGAAAGCGTCTTTGCTGATCTGGATCAAGTCGGCCTTTGTTGCCGAACGCCGTTGGCCAGGAGCAAGCGGCAGCTTCGCCCCTGGCGTGAACGTTACGCTTCTCTGACGTGGACGTTGCTCTTCTCTGGCGTGGACGTTTCCGGGCGCTCGCTAGACGCTTACTCGACCGGGCCGCTATCCAGCTCGCTGAACACGACCTGGGCGTAGTCGCCGTGTTGCTGGTCGGTCTCCCACACCCCGGTACCCAGGCAGGCGCCAGATTCCGGCTTGGTGTTGCACTGGTTATAGGAACCCGCCTTGAAGTACATCCAGTCACCGGCGTAGCCGTGCGGATGGTCGGCCTCGTCGACCTCGCCGTCGGGACCGACGTTGTCGGCCAGGTTCTGCTCGAAGGTGCGGGTGGGGTGGCCGTCTGACGCGAAGGTCAGGTGCATGACGTCGTCCTTGACCTCGACCCGATAGCGGAAGCTCTCGCCCAGGGCGATGCCCGCCTCGCCCGGATCCTCGCTGCCGCTCCAGTCGTTGCCCCACACCGCGTGGCTGATATCGATGCGCTCGGGGTCATCCTTCTCGAGGTTGCGTTCGTAGTTCCAGAACACCGAGCCGGTCTCGTGGTCGGGAAACTTCTTGTAGTAGATCTTCAGCGGTTCGTTGCCGTGGCCGAAGCCATTGTCCTGGGCCAGCACCGCTTCGTCCTTGCCGGCGTGGATCTGGCCGATGACCACCGAGTAGGCTGCCGCCCGGTCGGGCTTGTCGGTGCGCTCGGCGACGTGATCGACCCGCAGGGTGGCATCGAGGTAGCCGCCGATCTGGGCGTAGCGGTCAGCCTCGGGGTGGGAGGCGAGGGCAAAGTTCTGCTCAGGTGCCTTGGGGCCGAAGGCGTCGTCGGCGCCGGCCAGCATCTGGCGCAGTTCCGTGCGTGCATTGCTGGAATTGGGGGTGGTGAAGGCGCTATTGGGGGTCACGAAGACCAGATGATTGTTGTTGTTCAGATAGTAGTAGTCCGGATGTTGATAGGACTGAAGCTCGCCGACCGATATCTCGTCGACGTCGTCGTCGCCGTCAGCGTCCATGGGCAGGGTCAACTTCCAGGTCGTGAGGTCGAAGACCTGCGCCGGTGGCGTACCCTCGTCGGCGGCCATGGAGGATACACCGAAGGAGGAGACGGCCAGGGCCGACAGCGCGACGATCAGGGGCTTGCGAAGGGGGTGTCGAAGAGACTGGTAAAGGGGCTGGCAAAGGGAATGGCGGTGGGAGAGAAAACGGCTGAGATGGTCGTGTTCGAGCACGGCGTTGTTCCTTGTTGTGCTGGGGTGGCATCAGCAAGGCTAGAATTGCGTTTCAATATTGTCAAAGATGATTCATCAAAAATAAAACGAGGTTTTGTTTGTATGGGTTCCATGCCTGATAAAAAAACCGCCCGGAAGGGCGGCAAGGCGGGGAACCTGTAGGGCCTACGCGTGGCAGTCGACAAGGGTGGCCTGGGGTGAGCCGATAAGCGGCCCGTCTTCCGACGTGGCGTGAAGGGCCGTTGGCACATCGACCTTGAAGCGGCCCACCAGCGAGGCCATGTCGCGAGCCCGCTTGTCGAGGGACTCGCTGGCGGTGGCAACGCGTTCGACCAGGCCGGTGTTGCGCTGGGTGACGTCCTCGAGTTGCGCCAGTGCCTGAGTGATCTGTTCGATACCCAGCGACTGCTCGGTCGCCGCGGTGGAAATCTCCGACACCAGGGTCGCCGTCTGCTGGGCATGCTCGGAGATGGTGACCAGCGCCTCGCTGGTGGAAGCCACCAGTCGCTCCCCCTTGTCGACCCGCTGCGTACTGGTGGTGATCAACCGGCGGATCAGGGTGGCTTCCTCTGCGCAGCGGCTGGCGAGTTTCTGCACCTCCGAGGCCACCACCGAAAACCCTCGACCCTGGTCGCCGGCGCGTGCCGCCTCCACCGAAGCGTTCAGGGCCAGAATATTGGTCTGGAAGGCGATGTCGTCGATGGCCTCGACGATCCTGGTGACTTCCTGGTTGGCGTCGCGAATCTGTTCCATGGCTGTGTGGGTCTGGGCGGCGGTCTGGCTCAGGTCGTTGGCGCGGCAGGCGACTTCACGGGTCATTTCCTGCGCCTGGCGAGCGGAGTCCGAGGTCTGCTTCACGGTGGCGGTGATCTGCTCCATGCTGGAAGCGGTCTGGATCAGTGAGGCCGCCTGCTGCTCCGTTCTGCTCGCCAGGTCCTGGTTGCCCCGGGTGATTTCTCCACTGACCACCTCGACGGCGCTGGCGCTCTTCTTCAGGTTGACCACCAGGCTGGCAATATTGCTCAGCGAGTCGTTGAAGGCGCGGTAAAGCTGAGACAGCTCGTCCTTGCCAGGGACCTCCAGTCGCTTGGTCAGGTCATCCTTCTGCTCGCGGATGTCTGCCAGGGCAGCCTTGAGGGGACGAACCACGCTACGGGCGGTGATGATCGAAAAGGCAAGGGTGACGAGCAAGACGGCAAGCATGACCAGGGCGTGCTTGAGCAGGTAGCTGAAGGACGCTTTCTGCAAGTCGTCAATACGTGCCAGAAGGTACTGCTCTGCCGACCGGGAGATCTGCTGAATGCCATCGATATACTCGGTCTGGGCCTCGAACCACTCCTGGTGATCGATACCGAAGCCGCCGCTTGAGGCCTTTTCGAGGACCACGCTGCGCATGGCATTCAAACGCTCGCCAAGTGCGCTGTCGGTCAGCGTCTTGAGCTCCTCCTGAACCCTCGGTGATGAAAGCTCGAAGAAGTTCTTCTTGTGCACATCGGACTTCACGATCAACGAAAGCAGCTTCCTGAACATTGCAGGCGATATCGCGTCGGCGCTGAAAGATGCCGCCAGTACCGCCCGTTCTATGCCGGCCAGCTCCTTGATGTTCAAAAGGTCATAATAGGCCGTCAGCTGACGGGCGACCTCTCCCTGGTCGACGCCAAAGGTCAGCTTGGCGACGATATCGATCAGTGCCTCGTTGATGTTGGTATAAGCGTCTGTCGATGCTTCGGCAGTTATGTCGAGACCATCGACCTTGCGCCGTAGGTCATCCTTTCCCTCAAGCAGACGCTTCGCCAGATCGACCTGTGCTTCGATTCGAGGGTCGTGACGGGAAAAATCGATGTCAGCGATGTAGCGGTCAAATGATTCGGCCTGGGTATTGGTCGCCTCACGTTGCACTGGTAGCTCTGTATGAAAGTTGCGGCCCTGACTGCTGAGAAAGGCGGCCGTCATCCCCCGTTCGCGCTGAAGTTCGTGCACCAGATTGGCCGAATGACGCCCGAGGATCGCCACCTCTTGAAGATTGTCCATCCGGGTAACGACCGCCTGACGTTCCAGCACCGTGGAGAGCGTCATCCACAGGATGGAAAGCAGCGGCAAGAAAAGCACCAGGAAGAACTTTCTTCCCATGGTCAGGCGATCAAGGAGTGATGTCATTGGCAGCGGGCTCATGCTGGGAGGGGCCAACCGGCAGTCCTGGCATGAGCGAAGTCATTTCCTGGCTTGCTCATCGCTCGGACTGCCTCCGATTAGCAGCGATGCCAGGGTTATCGACCCATGAAAGCGTCAAGTTGAGAGGAATATGCTAAAGCGCTTCGCACCAATGATCTGGGTCATGAGAGCAGCCGGTTCTCGGCCATGATGCTCAGGTTTGACCGCGACTATTCGCTGGGTGACGGAGGTTTCACGAGAATGGCCGCCTCGGAAGGCGGCTTGTCTTTTTGCCTAAACCTCAGAACCCTGGTCCTGAGGCGAGTCGGAGGGATGTTTTCGGTCAAGCAGGGTGGTCAGGGAGGGATGCGTTCGGATGGCGGGCATGGGCGCGATGGCTACGGCCGACGAGGGTCACGCCGATATACAGAGCCGACGACACCACGCAGCCGGTCAGCGGACCGATCAACCAGCCCACATCGGCGAACAGCATCATGTAGCCGCTGGTGAAGAAGCCGCCGAGCATGGCCGCCAGCGCCCCCCAGGCCGAGCCCTGCCAGAAGGTCGAGATGAACACCGGGCCGATCAGGCTGGCGAGCAGGGTGCCGGTGCCGAGGATACCGAGCCAGGACAGCATGAAGGGCGGTGCGTAGAGCATCATCAGCAGCGCCAGCACCCCGAGCACCAGCACCGCGGCCCGGTTCAGGCCCAGGACACGCCGTGCCGAAGGCTGGCGTTCGGCAAAGATCGCCAGGCGCAGGTCGTGGGAGACGCTGGAGGCCACGGTGTGCAAAAGGGAGTTGGCGGTGGACTTCATGGCGAAGATGATGAACAAGGTGATGACGCCCTGGATCGCCGGATGCATGAACTGCTCGAGATAGACCGGCATGGCGCTGTCGGGGTCCGCCAGTCCCGGCAGCTTGACCCTGACGTAGAGCCCGACCAGCGGAATCAGACTGAGCAGGCCGCCGAGCACCGCGACGTAGATACCGACCTTGTGCAGCTTGACCTCGGGCTTGAAGGCCAGGAAGCGGATCGCCATGAACGGCAGCACCGCCGCGAACAGAAAGGCGTAGGGCAGGACCAGGAAGACGTTGCCTCGGGAGGCGCCGTAGTGGGCCCCGTTGGTCGGGTTCAGCAGCTCCGGGTCGATGGCGTTCAAGCCGCTTTCCCACTCGTTCACGTCAATGGTGGTCAGCATCTGGATGACGATGATGACCGCCGCCAGGGCCATGCCCCAGACCATGATGGTGTCGGTCCAGGCTACCGCGGCCAGCCCCCCGAGCATGGTGTAGAGGATGATCACCCCGACCATCAGCATGGCGCTCTGGTCGAGCTCGATGCCCAGCCAGCTGGCACCCAGAAGCCCCACCGCCTTGATCTGACTGGTCAGGAAGACCAGTAGCAGCACTACGGTGATGATCGCCGATACCGCCTGCAGCACTCGCCCCATGGCGCCGCCGCCGTGGGACTGGCCGATGTACTCGGGGATGGTGTTGCTGCCCATCTCGATCGCCTTGCGCTGCATGAAGCGGGCGAAGTAGAGCACCGCGATGACCATCGCCGGTGCAAAGAAGAAGTTGCCCAGCACCTCGATGGCACCAAACTGGTAGGTGACCCCGGGCGAGCCCATGAAGCCCCAGCCGCTGAATCCGGTGGCAACGATGGTACCGGCACCGACGAAGGCCCCCAGCGAGCGCCCGGCGACCAGGAAGCCGGCGGCGTCATCCTTGCGCATGCGCCGCGAGGACAGGTAGCCCAGATAGAGCATCAGGCCGAAGGTCATCAGCAGAAGCGCCCAATTGAACAGGGTAAAGGAATCCATGTGCGTCACCTCGGTTGGCGGGCCTTGAGTTCTCGACGCAGGTAGGCTGCACCGGTGTGAATCAGCATGTAGAGCGTTAGAATGGCAAAGGTGGTCAATACCCAGGAGTTCATGAGGAAGCCTCTATTGTTTGTTGTTGGACGTCGACAATCGGCAGTCGTCGAGAGGTAGCGTCGATTTCCATCGACAGATTCAAGGTATTTTCTTGCCGCTGATGCGACCAATAAGAACGACAAATCGATGCATGATCTATGCCAATGAGGCCCCAGGTTGAAGACGATACCGAGTGAGTTATTGCGTACCTTCGTGACCATCAATGAGCTGGGAGGCTTTACCGCGGCAGGAGAGCGCCTGGGGCGTTCCCAGCCCGCCATCAGCCTGCAGATGAAGAAGCTCGAGGAGATGCTGGGTACTCGCCTGTTTCTGCGCGGAAGTCAGCTGGAAATGACCCAGGATGGTGACTATCTCTACCAGGAAGCCAGGGCCATGCTGGCGATCAATGACCGGCTGGTGGAGAAGCTTTGCGGAGGGGGCGTCAGTGGCAAGGTAAGGCTAGGTATTCCCAACGATTTCGAGCTGGCATTTGTGCCGCGAGTGCTGAGGAATCTGGCGCGGGTCTACCCCAATATCGAGGTCGAGGTCGACTGTGAGATCAGCAGGGTCATACTCCAGCGTTTTCACCGGCATCACTACGATATCGCCCTGGTGATGGAGCCGGAAAGGGTCGACGATGATCGCGATGCTCGGGATATCCGGGTAGATGACCTGGTCTGGGTGGTCGGCGACACGGCATTGCTCGAGGGTGAAGCGCCGCTGCCTCTGGTCACCTATCCCCTGGGGTGCCTGTACCGCTCGGCGGCGGAAGCGGCGTTGAGGGCCAGGGCGATGCCCTATCGGGTGAGCTACGCCAGTACCAGCCTGCTCGGTATCTTCACCGCGGTGGAAGAGGGCCTGGGTGTGACCGCCCTGGCGCGCAGCGTCAGCCCCGACCACTTGCACTGCGTGGATGGGGCGGACCGGCTGCCCGAGCTTGGACGGGTGACCTTCGGCCTGCACTACCAGACCGGCGAGCTGTCCGTGGCGGCGCACCACGTGCTGAACTACCTCAGGGCCGGGCTCGCCGACATGGGGGGCGAGCGGCCCCCCATGTCACGTCCCGGCCGGTGATCGCCGGATCGGTTCAACCCACGATGTTGTGCGCCGGCCCGTAGGGGAAGCCGGTGATATTGTCGGCGCCGTCTTCCTTGACCACCAGGATGTCGTGCTCGCGGTAGCCACCGGCGCCGGGCTGGCCTTCGGGAATCATCAGCATGGGCTCCATCGACACCACCATGTTGGGCTCCAGTACGGTATCGATGTCCTCGCGCAGTTCGAGACCCGCCTCGCGGCCGTAGTAGTGGCTCAGGGTGCCGAAGGAGTGCCCGTAGCCAAAGGTGCGGTACTTGAGAACGTCGTGTCTGGCGAAGATCTCGTTGAGCTCGTGGGCGATGTCGCTGCAGCGGGCACCGGGGCGAATCAGCTGCTGTCCGCGCTCATGGACCTCGCAGTTGATTTCCCACAGCCGCAGATGGGCATCGCTTGCGTGCTCGCAGAACAGGGTGCGCTCCAGCGCCGTGTAGTAGCCCGAGATCATCGGGAAGGTGTTGAGGCTCAGGATGTCGCCGGGGCGCACGCGACGGCTGGTGACCGGATTGTGGGCGCCGTCGGTGTTGATGCCGGACTGGAACCATACCCAGGTGTCCATCAGCTCGCTCTGCGGGTAGGTCTTGGCGATCTCGCGCACCATGGCGCTCTGGCCGGCCAGGGCCACCTCGTACTCGGGCACCCCGGCGGCGATGGCGTCGCGTACCGCGACACCGCCCACGTCGGCGATACGCGCCCCCTGACGGATCAGCGCGATCTCTTCGGCGGACTTGATCATGCGCATCTGCATGGTGGGTACGCCGATGTCGACCAGCTCCACCTCGCCAAGGGCGCTTTCCAGCTTGTCGCGGTTGGCCAGGGTCAGATGGTCGAACTCCACCCCGATGCGTCGCTTGCCTTCGCATAGCCGCATGATGGCCTTGAAGAAGTTGTCCTTCTGCCAGTCGGTGTAGACGATGTTGTCGCCCAGACGGTTGCGCCGATACGGTTGGCCGCCGTCGATGTTGGCGGTAACGGTAGTAAAGCCTTCCTGGGTCACCACCAGTCCATAGTCGCGGCCAAAGCGACAATAGACGAAGTCACTGAAGTAATTGATGTTGTGATAGGAGGTCAGGACCACGGCGTCGACCTGCTGCTCGGCCATGTGCTGGCGCAGACGGGCTAGGCGGCCCTGCATCTCGGCGTCGCTGAAGGTGGGGGTGACCTTTTCACCGTTGGGGATCTCGATCAGAGAGGGCAGTTGCATAGGGGCTCCTTGTAATTCTTGGCCGACAGGGCGGTGGTTCTCATCCTGCGCTGGCGCCAGCCTCGACGCTGACCACCACGCTGGATTGACTATCGCCGTGGAGCCGTCAACGGCGCCAATCACAACCGCAAATGCCCCCATTTGCGCCAGAAAAATGGTTCTTGAACAGTGCGTTAAAGGAGTGTCTGGAAGCGCTTGTGGTTGCCGCCCGAGGCCTGTCGAAGGGCCACCCTGACCACTGTCCAATGGCTTTGCATAAATCAGGCTTATGCAAAGCATAAAATCTTGAAAATTGTCTAATACGCCTACCTGGCCGAGTCTCAAGCGACGCCTGTCTTGCCGTTAATAAAGCGGTGGCGGGCCCAGATCACAATCACAATGACTCAACGGGTACCCCCATGACCTCCAGGATGCTCCCCCTGCTGGCGCTTGGCGCCTTCGCCGGTCTTTCCACCTCGGCCCAAGCCCTCGACATCAAGCTCGGCCACGTGCTGGCCCCTACCCATAGCTGGCATATCGCCGCCGAAGGCTTCGCCGACGAGGTGCGCGAGGCCACCGAGGGTCGCGTCAACTTCCAGGTCTTCCCCAGCGGCCAGCTCGGCAACGAAAAGACCATGGTCGAAGGCATGCAGATCGGCAGCGTTCCCGCCGGGGTGATCGGCTGCGGCTCCTTCCAGCCGCTGGACGCCCGCTTCGGCATCGTCGAGCTGCCCTACTCCTGGGCGGACCGCCAGGACGCCTACGCCGCCTACGACGGTGAGCTGGGCGAGGCGCTGGAAGCCATCGCTTCCGACTACAACATGAAGATCCTGTCCTGGTGGGAGAACGGCTTTCGCCACGTCACCAACAACCAGGGCCCGGTCGAGACCCCCGAGGACCTGGCCGGCCTGAAGATCCGGGTAACCCCGGACAAGATGCGCCTGGATACCTTCACCGCGCTTGGCGCGAGTCCGGCCCCGCTGTCCTTCGGCGAGCTCTACTCGGCGCTGCAGCAGGGGGTATTCGACGCCCAGGAAAATCCGCTGTCGATCATCCATTCCTCGTCCTTCTTCGAGGTCCAGGACTACGTCTCGCTGACCGGACACGTATGGGCACCGGCCTGCCTGACCGTCGCCAACAACGTCTGGCAGCGCCTGTCCGAGGACGACCAGGCGGTAGTCCAGCAGTTGGCCGACGCCTGGCGTGACGAACAGCGTCGGATGACCCAGGAGGACGACTCGCGTCTTGTGGCCGAGCTCGAGGCCGAGGGCATGAGCGTCAACGAGGTCGATACCGCGCCGTTCAATGCCGCCGTCCAGGGCGTCTGGGCCGACTACGAAGACGTCTTTGGCAGCGACCTGATGGCGCTGGTGAAGCGCTATCGCGAAGGGCAGTGAGCGCGATGACCGTGCACGGCCTGCTGCATCCCGTGGCGCGTTTCGTCTCGCGCCTGTGCCTGGCGCTGGCCGGCATCGGCGCCGCCCTGCTGGCGGCGCTGGTCGCCTACTCGGTGTTCATGCGCTGGGTGGTGGGGGCACCGCCCCACTGGGCCGAAGAGCTGCCCCAGCTGGTGCTGGTGTGGACCGCGCTGCTGGCCGGCGTGGCCTGCACCTACAAGCGCAGCCACCTGAGCGCCGGACTGATGCCGCTGCTGGTGAGTTCCCCCGCCGTTCGCAGAGGGATCACCCGGGCCACTGACCTGCTGCTGCTGGTGATGCTGCTGTTGCTGGCCAAGGCTGGCTGGGACCTGGCCTGGCTGACCATGAGCCAGACCACCACGGCGCTGCAGCTACCTGCGGGGCTGGTGTATCTGTCGGTGCCGGTGTGCTGCGCCGGCATGGCGCTGGCGCAGTGTGACCATCTGCTGGCGCGCCAGCCGCTGCCACAGGAGGACGCCTCATGACCCTTGGTGCCTTGACCCTGGTGGGCGTCTTCGCCCTGGCGATCCTGATCGACATTCCCATCGCCTTCGGCCTGATCCTGGCGGTGCTGTCCTATCTGCTGATGTTCGGCGCGGCGCCGATGATGGTCTCTGCTCAGCAGTTCGTGGCGGGCATGGAGAGCTTCACCCTGCTGGCCATTCCGCTGTTCGTGATGGCCGCCCAGTTGATGAATCACGCCGGACTGACCCAGCGTCTGGTGCGCCTGTGCATGGCGCTGGTGGGCGACATCCGCGGCGGCCTGGCGGTGGTCGCGGTGCTGGCCTGCATGATGTTCGGGGCGCTGTCAGGCTCTGGCGTGGCCGACGTCATCGCCATCGGCAGCATGCTGCTGCCGGCGATGCAGCGCAGCGGCTATCACCGCGGCTTCAGCAGCGCCCTGGTGGGCACCGCCAGCTCCATCGGCACGGTGATCCCGCCGAGCATCGTGATGATCGTCTACGGCACCACCTCCAACACCTCGGTGGGCAAGCTGTTCATGGGCGGCGTGATCCCCGGCCTGCTTTTGACCCTGGCGCTGGTGGGGGTGGCCATCTATGTGTCACGCCGCAACGGCTGGTCCGGCGGTACCCGGCCCGAGCCCGGCGAGCGCAAGCGTGCCTTTATCGCCGCCCTGCCGGCGCTGTTGGTGCCGGTGCTGATCATCGGAGGCATCCGCTTCGGCGTCTTCACCCCCACCGAAGCCGCCGCCTCGGCCATCGTCTATGCGCTGATCGTCGGCACCCTGGTCTATCGCAGCCTGAGCCTTCGGGACATCGTCGACAGCGTCATTGCCACCGCGGAGACCTCCGGCGCCATCCTGGTCATCATCGGTGCCGCCGGCATGTTCGCCTGGGGCCTGACCTACGAACAGGTGCCCCAGGCCATCGCCACACTGATCGGCGAGATCACCGACAGCCGCTACGGCGTACTGCTGCTGCTGACCGTGGTGTTGCTGGTGCTCGGCTCCTTCATGGAAAGCATCGCCATCATCATCATCGTCACCCCCATCGTCATGCCGCTGTTGGTGCAGTACGGCATCGACCCGGTGCACTTCGGGGTGCTGCTGACGGTGAACCTGGCGATCGGCGCCAACACCCCGCCGCTGGGGGTCGACCTGATGGCCGCCTGCCGCATCGCCGGAATCAGCGTGATGGAGTCGTTGCGCTACCTGGGGCTGATGCTCGGGGCGATGGTCGCGGTACTGCTGCTGATCACCTTTGTGCCCGACATCGTGCTGTTCCTGCCGAACCTGATGGAGTGACCCATGGAGCCCCTGATCCCGACTCCTTCGTCCCGGGCCTCCTCGGCCCAGTCCCCCAAGCCCCTGGCCCAGTGTCGCAGCTGGCTGTTCGTGCCGGGGCATGACCCGGCACGCCTGGACCAGGCGCTGGACAGCGGCGCCGAGGCCATCATCGTCGACCTGGAGGAGTTCACCCCGGCCGCCGATCGCCGCCAGGCCTGCGACGACTTTGTCGCCTTCGCCGAGCGCTGCCGGCAGCACCAGCGGCTGCCCATGGCGCGCATCAACCCGCTGACCCAGGGCGGCAAGGGCGAGCTGGCGGCGCTGATGCGGGCACGACCTGCGGCCATCTTCCTGCCCCAGGTCGAGTCCTCCATGGACATCGTGCTGCTGGCCCTGGCACTGGCCCGCGAAGAGCGTCGCGTCGGCCTCGAACAGGGCTGTACCGCGCTGATACCGACGCTGGAGAGCGCCGCCGGTGTGGGCGCCGCAGCGGAGATCCTCAAGGCAAGTCCAAGGGTAAACGCGGCGCTTCTCGGCAGTGGCGATCTGTCGCGTGATCTGGGCATCGCCGCCGACGCCGAGCCAGGCGAGCGGGCCAGCGTCCTGGCGCCCTGGCGCCAGCGCTTCGTCGACGCCTGCGCCAAGGCCGAGTGTCTGGCCATCGACGGCCCCTGGCCTTACCGCGAGGGCTTCGAGCAAGACCTCGAGTGGGCCATGGCGCGGGGCTTTCGTGCCCGCTGCGTGGTGCTGCCCGAACACATCGCCCCGCTGCACCGCGCCCTGACAGACGCCTGAACCGTCTTTACCAACAACGATATCGAGAACCCTGACATGAGCCTGCCAGCCTCCACGCTTTCGCCAACCACGTCCCTTGCGCGCCGTAATGGCGGCCAGATCCTGATGGGCCAGTTGCGCGCCCACGGCGCCCGCCGGGTCTTTCTGGTGCCAGGGGAAAGCTATCTGCCCTGCATCGACGCCCTCAACGAGCATCGGGGCGCCATCGAGCCCATCGTCTGTCGTCAGGAAAGCGGCGCCGCCTACATGGCCGAGGCCTACGGCAAGCTGACCAACGAGCCGGGCATCTGCTTCGTGACCCGTGGCCCGGGGGCCACCAACGCCTCCATCGGGGTGCATACCGCCTTTCAGGACTCGACCCCGATGATCCTGTTCATCGGCCAGGTAGGGAACGACTTCGTCGAGCGCGAGGCCTTTCAGGAGATCGACTACCGTCGCATGTTCGGCCCCATGGCCAAGTGGGTCGCCCAGATCGATGCCACCGATCGTATCCCCGAGTACATCGCCCGGGCCTATCGCGTCGCCACCAGCGGGCGTCCCGGTCCGGTGGTGCTGGCGTTGCCGGAAGACACCCTGTGGGGCGAGGCCGAGGTGGCCGACGCCCAGCCCATGGCCAAGCTGCATTCCCACCCCGGCGCGGCTCAGCTCGAGGCGCTCAAGGCGCGTCTGGCCGAGGCCGAGCGGCCCTTCCTGCTGATCGGTGGCAGCGGCTGGACGGCACAGGCTCAGGCCCAGATGGCGGCCTTCGCCGAGCGTTTCGATCTGCCGGTGGGGGTGGCCTGGCGCCGGCTCGAGTGCTTCGACCAGCGCGATCCGCGCTTTGTCGGCCACGTCGGCTTCGCCATGGACGACGCCCTGCGCGAGCGGCTTGAGCATAGCGACCTGCTGATCGCCGTCGGCACCCGCATGGGCGAGGCCACCAGCGAAGGCTACTCGTGGATCCAGTCGCCGACTCCGCGCCAGACGCTGGTGCACGTCTACCCGGATCCCGAAGAGCTGGGCCGGGTCTATCATGCCGAGCTTGCCATCAACGCCGACGTGGTGGGCTTCGCCGCCGCCCTGGACGGGCTGGCGCCG